>JBBQPD010000855.1:0-3296 GCA_038331535.1 Gemmatales bacterium
TGAATCACCCCTACTTCGCGGTGACCGACGAGAACGGCGAGTTCACGATCAAGAACGCGCCGGCCGGCAAGGTCCGCATCGTCGTCTGGCACGAGGCCGCCGCTGACAACTACCTGAACAAGGAAGGCAACAAGGGCGAGCCGATCGAGCTGAAGGACGGCGACAACAAAATGGAATTCGAGGCGAAGGCGAAGAAGTAGACGCCACCCGGACAACTCGACACAAGGCGAACGGCCCGCGGTTTCGTGAAACTGCGGGCCGTTCGCGTGTATTCGTTCCTCTCAGAGAGGTGCCGAAAAGGTGTTGTTTTCTACGAGCCGCGACCGTCAGGGAGCGCTTTTCGCAACGCTGCGACAAACGCTTCCTGACGGTCGCGGCTCGTATCACCTACTTCCGGGGCAGATACAAAACTGCGACTACCGATTACCGTAAGTGGGACGTGGCAAGAAATGATGAGGGTGGGATGAGAGTCAGAAGAGTTTGATGGAACACGCTGCAAACCAGCCGGGAGCCCCAGAGACGGGTCCAACAAGGTCCGTCGCTGGCGCTCCCGGCTGGTTCTGAGTTCACGATCCCGTCACGACAGCCCCACGAGTCCGGGCCGCCACTTCAGCCTTTTTTGCCTCGCGACGCTCCAGCGCCGTCTTCACGAAGCTGCGGAACAGCGGATGCGCCAGCGTCGGCTTCGACTTGAACTCGGGGTGGCATTGCACCGCCACGAACCACGGATGTTCCGGGATCTCGACGATCTCGACCAGCTTGCCGTCCGGGCTGGTGCCGCTGAAGCTCATACCGTGGGCCGTGAATTGCTGGCGGTATTGGTTGTTGAACTCGTAACGGTGCCGGTGCCGTTCGTGGATCAGCACGGCGTCATACGCTTCGTGCGCCCGGCTCCCCTCCTGCAACGCACAGGGGTACAGGCCGAGCCGCATGGTGCCGCCCATGTCTGTGATGCTGTACTGGTCGTTGAGCAGACAGACCACGGGATGCTGGCAGTTGCGCTCGTTCTCGGTCGTGTTGGCGTCGGTCAGGCCGACCACGTTGCGGGCGAACTCGATGACCGCGCACTGGAGGCCGAGGCAGATGCCGAAGAACGGGACGCCGCGCTCGCGGGCGAAGCGGATCGCCTCGATCTTGCCGGCGATGCCGCGGTAGCCGAAGCCGCCCGGCACGAGAATGCCGTCCACGCCGCTGAGGACGCGCTCGGCTCCCTCGCGCTCAATGTCCTCGGCCTCGACGCGCCGCACGAGCACGCGCGTCGTCAGCGAAATGCCGGCGTGATCGAGCGATTCGTAGATCGACTTGTAAGCGTCCTGGTACTTGATGTACTTGCCGACGACGGCGATGCTCACCTCGTGCTGCGGGTTGAAGACGCGCTGCAGGATGCCGCGCCAGTCGCTGATTTCGAGCTGCTTGGCGCGCAGGTTCAGCTTCTCGACGATCAGCTCGTCCAGCTTGTTCTCGACCAGGCTGAGCGGCACCTCGTAGATGCTGACCGTCTTGTCGCGCTCCTCGATGACGGCCCGCTTCTCGACGTTGCAGAATAGGGCGATCTTCTCGGCCATGTCCGGCGTGAACTCGCGCTCGGTGCGACAGATGAGGATGTCGGGTTGGATGCCGATCTGCCGCAGCTGGCCGACGCTGTGTTGCGTCGGTTTCGTCTTGGCCTCGCCGGCCGCCTTGAGGTACGGAATCAGCGTCAGGTGGATGTACAGGCAGTTGTGCTTGCCCACGTCGAGCGCGAACTGGCGGATCGCTTCGAGAAAGGGCAGCCCTTCGATGTCGCCGACGGTGCCGCCGATCTCGGTGATAACTACATCGACCTCGTCGGTGGCCAGCTTGCGGACGGCGGCCTTGATCTCGTCGGTGACATGCGGAATGACCTGCACCGTGCGGCCGAGGTAGTCCCCCTTGCGCTCTTTCTGGATGACCGACAGGTAGATTTTGCCTGTTGTGAAGTTGCAATCGCGGCTGAGCGGGGCGTTGGTGAAGCGCTCGTAATGGCCCAGGTCGAGGTCGGTCTCGGCGCCGTCGTCGAGAACGTAGACCTCGCCGTGCTGGTACGGGCTCATCGTGCCGGGATCGACGTTGATGTAGGGATCGAACTTCTGCAAGCGCACGCGCAGGCCGCGGTGTTCCAGCAGCATGCCGATCGAGGCGCAGGTCAGCCCCTTGCCGAGCGAGCTGACGACGCCGCCAGTGACGAAAATATGTTTGACCTGATGAGCGCCGGAGGGAGGGGTGGTGGACAAGGGAACTTCTCCTGCCGACTCGGTTTGTGTTTTCGTTACGCGCGAAACGTAAACAGACTCACCTGCTTATCCTATCAACCCGGAATGTCGCGTCAGGCGGCGCGCGCCGCACGAGCCTGGTAGGCGGTCACGAAACGCCGGTAATCCTCATAGGTATCGACGCCGAGACCGGTTTGCTCGACGATGCCGACCTGGATTTTGCAGCCCAACGCCAGCACGCGCAGTTGTTCGAGCTTCTCGGCCAGCTCCAGCTGCACGGGCGGCAGGCCGGCGAGCCGTAGCAGGAAATCGCGGCGATAGGCATACAGGCCGAGGTGTTGCAGGAAGCGCGGCGGCTGCGTAGCGAAGTCCGGCGCCCCATCGCGGACATAAGGGATGGGAGAACGGCTAAAATAGAGGGCACGGCCGGCGTCGTCGCACACAACCTTCACGCAGTTCGGGTTGTGCCACTGCTCGGCATCGCGGATCGGCACGGCGAGCGTCGCCATCACGGCGTCGTCGTTCTTCTCCATCAATCCGAGCAGCAGCTGCAACGAGAGCGGGTCAATCAACGGTTCGTCGCCCTGGAGGTTGACGATGAGATCGGCGTCGAGCCCGCGCGTCACCTCGGCAACGCGGTCGGTGCCGCTGGGATGATCGCTGCGGGTCATGACGCAGCGGCCGCCGAAGCGCTGCACGGCGGCGGCGATGCGCGAATCATCCGTGGCGACGACGACGTGCGCCACGCCGCGGACCTCGCAGGCGCGCTCGTAGACGTGCTGGATCAGGTACTTGCCCGTCTCGCGCAGCAGCGGCTTACCGGGCAGGCGCGTCGAGCCGTAACGGGCAGGGATGACGATGGCGGTCTTCACGGCGGACCTCCTGTCCGGGGAATGGCGCGTCCTGGATTGAGAGAAGATTAGACCGTGACCGGAGGTGTGGGGCAAGACGAATAGCTTGGTTTAGCGCGCGAAACGGGCTTGGCGGTTGGCGCGTAACGGCAAGCCGCTTAACCACAAAGCTTCAAATTCAACGACAGTGAAATAATCGGCTGGTCGCCGAGCC
>JBBQPD010000856.1:0-3291 GCA_038331535.1 Gemmatales bacterium
TGGATTTATCCCGCCGAGCATTTATTCTCGTGCCTGTGGCGGGCGCTGTTCGCCTTCCGCATCATCGTCGTGGCGACAAAACCCAACATTCCCGCCGCTTGCGGCTTTGCGGTCGCTCCCAGTCGCCAATTGCAAGCCGTCGGAGGACACCTGTCATGAACGTGCCGTTGAACCAGAACAACCTGACCGTGGCAATGATTACGCGCAACGAGGAACAGGCCATCGCCAAGGTCATCCTCGACATCCGCCGCGCGGTGCCCGACGCGGAAATCCTCGTCGTCGATTCGAGCAGCGACCGCACCGCCGAGGTCGCCGAAGCGCTCGGCGCGCGCGTCATCAAGCAGTACCCGCCGCGCGGCTACGGACCGGCGATGGACACGGCCCTGCGCTCGGCGCGCGGCCGGGTCGTCGTCACGCTGGATTGCGATGACACCTATCCCGCCGACCGTATTCCCGAGTTGGCCCGGCTGGTGTTGGAGGACGGTTACGACGTGGTGGACGGCTCGCGTCTCCAGAAGAAGCCGGAAGCGATGCCGTGGATCAATTACGTCGCCAATTACGGCTTCGCCCTGGTTGCGTCGCTGCTGTTCGGCAACCGCCTGACCGACCTGCACAGCGGCATGCGCGCCTATCGCAAGACGCTGATCGACGAGCTGAAGTACCACGCGAAAGGCGCGGCGTTGCCGGTCGAACTGTTGCTGCGGCCGCTGAAGATGGGCAAGAAGCTCAAGGTCGTTTACATCGAGTACCGCGAGCGCGTCGGCCAATCGACGATGCGGCCGCTTGAGAGCGCGTGGTGGACGGCGAAACGAATTGTGAACGTGCGCTGGTCGTGATCTTCGCCGCTTGAGGCTTGGCGGGAGCGCTAAGCCGCAAGCGGCAATACGGTGAGGCTCCCCATGAACATCGGCATTATCGGCGGCGGCATCAGCGGACTGACGCTCCAGCGGTTTTTGAAGCACCCGAGCGAAGTGCTGGAGGCAGCGCCCGTTCCCGGCGGGTTGTGCCGCACGTTCTGGAAAGACGGCTTCGGCTACGACATCGGCGGCCACATCCTCTTCTCCAAACACCAACACGTCACCGATCTCGTCAACGAGGTGCTCGGCGACAACATCAATTACTGCAAACGGGCCAACAAGATCCTCATCAAGGGCCGGTATGTCAAGTACCCTTTTGAAAACGACCTCGGCGCGCTGGAGAAGCAGGACGCTTACAATTGCCTCATCGACTATCTCAAGAACGATTGGAGGGGTGAGCCAAAGAATCTTGAAGACTGGTCCTACGCGACGTTCGGCCGCTCCATCGCGGACATGTATCTGCTGCCTTATAACCGCAAAATCTGGAAGATGGAACCGCGTGAGATGGGCTTGGAGTGGGTCGGCCGCATTCCCAAGCCGCCGATGGAGGACGTCGTCAAGTCGGCCCTCGGCGTCGAGACGGAAGGCTACACGCATCAGTTGAACTTCCGGTACCCGCTGCACGGCGGCTTCGAGGCGCTCGTCAAGGCGATGATCAAGCCGGAGTCGGTTGTCCATTACAACGCGCGCGTCCGCTCCATTCACAAGGAGGAGGGCCGCTGGGTCGTGTTCGATGGTGCGAAGTCGTATCGCTTCGACCACCTTGTCTCAGCGTTTCCGATACATCACGCTATTCGCTGCTTCCACGACGTACCGGCAGAAGTGCATGAAGCCGTTCGCGGTCTGCGCTACAACGCGCTGCGATTGGCGTTCATCGCGGTCAACAACGACTCGCTCATGGACAAGAGTGCCGTCTACATTCCCGATCCGGAAGTCCATCCGCACCGCGTCTGTTACATGGGTTATTTCAGCCCAAACATGGTGCGGCCGGGCACGTCGTCGCTCGTCGCCGAGACGACGGTGCGGCCTGGTTCAGAGACCGATCGGCTAAGCGACGAGGCCTTTATCGACCTCGTCGTCGGCGACCTGGATCGTGCGGGCATCATTCGCCGCGCGGACGTGATCGTCACCGACACGAAGCGCGTCGAGTACGCTTACCCGGTTTACGACTGCAATTATGGGAAATACACGAAGGTGCTGCGCGACTGGTTCGCCGCGCTCGGCGTCGAACAGCTCGGGCGCTTCGCGGAGTTCGATTACATCAACTCGGACGAGTGTATCCACCGGGCACTGAAGATGGCCGAGAGGTTGAACGCGCTGGCGTGAGGGGCTGTCCCAGAAGTGGCTTCTACGAGCCGCGACCGTCAGGGAGCGTCGGCGACATGCTGTACCAAGCGCTCCCAGACGGTCGCGGCTCGTAGAAAACAACACCAACAAGTGTCTCCCACGAGAAGACCGCATGCTCAGCCTGCTTTTGGCGCCTTCTGCGGTCGGTAGTACCGAGCCTGTCGCGATTTCTCCAAATGTCGTTCTCTGGTTGGCTCGGCTATTCGTGCCGCTAGCCCGTCTCGGCGCCAACGCCGGGACGCTGCTCGCACTGATGCTCGCCCTCAACGCCGTGGTGCAGCCTTATCTCGGCTTCGATCATGATGCCCGCCTGTACGCAGCGCAAACGCTGGAGCGCGTGCAACCGGGGAGCCTCGGCGACGACCTCTACCTCAAATACGGCTCACAGGATCGCTACTCCGCCTTCGGCCTGCTGCTGACGCCGTTGGCAGCGGCGCTGGGACTCAGTCCCGCGTTCTTCCTCGGTTACCTGGCCAGCAAGGCGCTGTTGTTTTGGGGCGCCGTGCGCTTGCTCGGCGCTCTGGTTCAGGATCGCGCCGCCGTGGCGCTCGGCGGCCTCTTCCTGGCGCTGGTGCCCGCCCCGTTCGGGGGCATCTCGGTGTTGTGCGTCAACGAATCTTTTTTGACGCCGCGACTGCCGGCGGCAGGGCTGACGCTGCTGGCGCTACACCAACTCCTTGAGGGCCGGCCGGTGCGATCGCTCGGTTTCCTCGGCACGGCGTTTTTGCTGCACCCCATCATGGCGCTGGGAGGCATCCTCGCCTGGATGCTGTTCGTACTGTCGCGGAAGTTGTCGCCATTGGTGCTGAGCGGAATGCTTCTCGGCGCGGCCATCGTGGGCACGATCGCCGTCGTTTGGAGGCCGCTCGGCTTCCGACTGTTTGGCCGCTTCGACGACGATTGGCGCGACATGGTGCTGCGCACCTGCTTCTTCATCCGCCCGGCGCTGTGGACGGCCTGCGACTGGCTGCGCATCGGCTGGGGCGTCGCGGTCTTCGTCGCGGCGGCGCTCGGGTTCGCCCACGGATCGGCGCGGCTATTGTGGACGCTGCTGGTGGTCGCCGCCCTCGGTGTCGCCGGCACTGCC
>JBBQPD010000857.1:0-3290 GCA_038331535.1 Gemmatales bacterium
CGGCTCGTAGAATGCGACCCCTTGTGGGACAGACTCTGAGTACTGAGTACTGAGTACTGAGTGCTGAGTACTCACGACACTTTCGGAGAGATCGCCCGTGGTAAAAAAACGAAAGCAAGCGGCAACCAAGACCATCTACAGCGTCCATCCTGGCGTGGCGATGGTTCAGAAATGGATCGCCGATCTGCCGGTGAAGACGGGGCGGTCGCTGGAACAGTGGATCGCCTATATCCGTGAAAATGGACCGGACGACGAGAAGGCGCGGCGGATCTGGCTCAAGGAGAAACATGGCCTCGGCACGAACACGGCGTGGTGGCTCGCCGAATACCGCTTACGTCCATCGAGGACATCGATGACGAGGTGCAAAACTGGTTACAAACGGCGTACGAGCGCGATGGGGAATAACCCGTTTGTCTGATGGGTGAGACATGAACCGACCGATCCGGCTAGCCGTGCTACTCTCGGGCGGCGGCACGACGCTGCAAAATCTGCTCGACCGCATCCTCTCCGGCCAGCTGCGCGCCGAAGTGGTTGCCGTCGTGTCGAATGTGGCGGACGCTTTCGGTCTGGAACGCGCGCGCAAGGTAGGCATCCCGACGTATGTCGTCGAGCGGCGGCTGTGCGCCTCGCGCGAAGAGTTCAGCCGCCGCATCTTCGAGCCGTGCCGGGACGCAAGCGCCGACCTGGTGTGCATGGGCGGTTTTCTGCAGCTCGTCGCCATCCCCGACGACTTCACGCACCGTGTCATGAACATTCATCCGTCGCTCATCCCCGCCTTCTGCGGCAAGGGCTTCTACGGCGAGCGCGTCCACGAGGCGGCAATCGCGATGGGCGTCAAGGTAAGCGGCTGCACGGTCCACTTCGCGGACAATGAGTACGATCACGGCCCGATCATCGTGCAGCGAACGGTCGCGGTATTCAACGAAGACACGGCCGAAACACTTTTTGATCGTGTCTTCATTCAGGAGTGCGAGGCGTACCCGGAGGCGATCCGCCTGTTCGCGGAGGGACGCTTACGGGTTGAGGGACGCCGAGTGCGTGTGCTGCTGCCCCACAAGGGATGAGCGCGGCGCGAAACGGCTCGAGCAGCACCACGTCAAAGGTTACTTCATTACGAGCCTGGTCGTCACCTGATCGCCGACGTTGATCGTCTCCAACCGGCCGCCGGCAGCCTTCGCCACGGCGTCCCTGGCGTTCACTTCGACGATCGTGATTTTGCCCAGGTAAAGCGGCTTGGGTTCCAGGCGATAGACTTCCAAGACTTGACCCTTCGTCAGACCGGCGTCGCTGCCGAGGTTGAGCTTCACCAGTCCGCTAGCCACGGCGGTGACCTTGCCGTCGATCTTCTCGATTTTGACGGGGGCCGGCCGGGCACGCTCCAGTTCTTTCTCCAGCTCGAGCACGCGTTTTTCGAGCTGGGCTTCGCGATCTTTCAGACGCTGCTGAACGACGGCTTCCTTCTCGGTACGGTCGCGCTCGACGGCGATTTGTTCTTTCGCTTTGGCGACGGCCTCCTGCGCGATCTTGGCGTTCTTCTCGGCGATGGCCCGTTGTGCTTCCGCTTCCTGACGGGTTGCCACGGCTCGCTCACGTTCCTGTGCCAAGGACTGAAGGAGTTGTTTCTTCTCTTCCGCCATCTTCTTGTTGTCGGCGTCGAGTTTCTCCAGCACTTTCGCTGTCTCCGCCCTGGCGAGGGCCAGTTCCTCAGCTCTCTTGCGTTCCGCCAATAGCATTTGCAGATTTACCACCATACTCTTCTTCTGATATTCGGCCAATTCCTGAGACTTGGCTTCGAGGCGCTCCACTTCCGCCTTGAGTACCTCCTGAACAACCAACAATTTTTTCTTCTCGTCGGCCATTTGCGCTGCGAGTTTCGCCATCTCCCTTTGGGCCGCAGCAGCATTTTCTTGAGCAACCGCTTCGTTCTTTCTGGCGAGCGCCGCATTGTCCGCGGCTTGCTGTTTCAGCGTTTCGAGCGCCTTCGCGGCCCTGACGGCGTTGGCCGCCGCCGCGGCGAGCAGTTCGGCCGTCTTCTTCTTCTCCAGTTCCAGGGCAGCGTGCAGCTGCGCGCGATCCTCCTTCTCCTGCTGTTGCTCTTTCAGCAGCTCGTCGATCCGGTCTGTCGCCCGCCGCAGCTGCTCTTCCAGCTTGCGCACGGCGTCGAGCTTTGGATCAGCGGCAAGGAGGGCATGGCCGCGGGTGAACAAGGCGAGGAAGAGCCAGTACGCTGCCAGAGAGGTAAAGCGACGCGTTGAGAATCGGCGATACATCGGATTCGGTCCTCCGCAATCGGCGTAACGAGTAGACAATCGGCTGCTCGTTCCTGCCCGTCATTTTTCGGAACGAGGTGCGTCAACTTTCTTCACCAGGGCATTTAGCATGGTCGCACGGGATGGCCATTCGTGCAAGCGAATATCCGATCGGCCGAGTGTCTTCTTGTCCCTGACCAGTCGGCGGATAGACTATTTGTTCACCCCCACCCCAATGCGGCGTTTTCGTCCTACCAAACCTCGGGGTCGCGTCCATGTCCGAAGTCATCGATTGGCCGAGCGCCTCCAATCCCGATGACACGATCCGATCCGTGGTGGCGGCATTGGAGGCAGGCCGGCTCGTCGTCCTGCCGACGGAGTCGGGCTACGTCCTCGCCGCCAGTGGGCATTCCTCCGAGGCGGCGGAGAACCTTCGTCAGCTCATGACGGACACCAATATTCCCTGGTCCGTCGCCTTGAGCAACGAAGTCGTCGCTCGTGACCTGGTTCCAGCGCTGGGGCCGCTCGGCCGGCGCCTGGCGAGACGCCTCTGGCCAGGCCCGGTGACACTGGCCCTATCGGATCCGCCTGATTTTTTGCCGGAGCGAGTACAGAGACGTGCGGCTCAGATGGGGACGATGCACGTGCGCTGTCCGGCTCATGAAGTGGTCCGCGAAGTGCTCAGTTTCCTGCCGGATTCCGTGCTATTCGCCGAAGTGCCGCCGCTCGTCGCGACCGCTCCGACGACCGGTTTGCATCTAGCGGAAGCGCTCGGCGACCGCGTGTCGTTGGTCCTCGACGATGGCCCCGTTCGCTTTTCGGAGGGGGCAACGGTCGTGAGCGTGAGCGGTGAACGCTGGCAAGTGCTGCGCGAAGGGGCGGTTCCCGCCGACCTGATCAAGCGGCAGACGGTCTGCCTGATCGTGTTCGTCTGCACGGGAAACACCTGCCGCAGTCCCATGGCGGAGGCGCTGTGCAAAAAACGGCTCAGCGATCGTCTCGGCTGTTCGCCGGCGGAGTTGTCGGCGCGCGGCTACATGG
>JBBQPD010000858.1:0-3289 GCA_038331535.1 Gemmatales bacterium
GCCGCCAGAATGCTCCGTCCCTCGAAGCGCGCCAGCGCCCCGCGCGCCTGGAATGGTTCCCGCGCGGTTCCCGCTGGCAGCTTGATGCACAAGTGCGTCATGAGGTCCGACCACCAGTCGCCGTCCGTGCGCTCCACTTGATCGATGAACGATCGCGATTGGCTGCGACACAGGGGACGAAACCGCTTCTCGAACTGTTCCCAGGCGCGCCGGTCGCCTTGCAGCACGGCCTCGGACAGCACCACGTCCTCGAATGGGTCGCCCTCGAACGTCGTTCCTTGCGGCCCGCAGCCCGACTGACGCTCCGCGGCGACTCGATATCCATCCACGACGGGTGGAGACTCCTTCACCGCCAGTTGCCAGTGGACCGACCAACAGCGCCAGAGGCGCGCCCGATACGGCGCCTGCTTTTCCGAGTCGGGGGCGGCTGGGACCACGCCGACGCGGCCGGTGTATACGGTCGTCCAGCCGCCGAGCTGCTGCCAGAGCCGCCGGCAACCCGCGTCCCAATCGTTCATGCCGTCCTGGCAACTCAACCAGGACCGCTCGGTCTCGAACATCTCCCAGGCCATACGCGAAGCAGCCCTCAAGAAGACGGATCGAACGGGTCGCC
Source organism: Gemmatales bacterium (assembly GCA_038331535.1). Taxonomy (GTDB): domain Bacteria; phylum Planctomycetota; class Planctomycetia; order Gemmatales; family Gemmataceae; genus JBBQPD01. Next base: position 614 of record JBBQPD010000858.1, read on the forward strand.
GATTGCGCGATTCGGAGAGGCGAATGGAAGTACTCGCCGGGGACATCCTATGAATGTGGCAAATAAACCGGAGGAGCTTGCACACGCACACGGCTCAGTGAAAAATAGTCCGTGACGCGCAAAAACGATCTACTCCTCCTCTCTTCTCTTCCAGAGTAACAGGCCATCTCGGCCGACACCCAACCAGGAGGATTTGTATGTTCTGCAAGTCGCGACTCACCGCCCCCGTGGCCCTTGCCGCGGTCCTCGTCTGGGCGGCGCACGCCGTCGCCCAGGGACATCCCAGGGAACTCTTCGTGGAAGTCGCCCAGAATCGTCCCGAGTTCCTCATTCGCGCCAAGGTCGATCGGGCCGATCGCATCTACCGCGAAGGCGAAACAATCCAGATCACGGTCACGTCCGAACGGGCGGGCTACCTCTACCTGTTCAACGTGAACAGCGCGAAGACCATTACCTGCCTGTTCCCGAACGAGGCCCAACGCGACAACCGCATCGAAGCCCACAAACCCGTGTTGGTGCCGCCAGACGACGCCTTCAAGATTCGCGTGCGCGGGCCGTTCGGACCTGAGTTCGTCAAGGCAATCGTCACCACCGAAAAGCTCGACAGCCTCGACGTGCAGAGGCTCATCAAAACGCCGACGCGCCTCGACACTTCGGGCATCAAGAGCTTGGCGGTCGAATTGAAGGACCGCGACAACCGCAATCGTGAAGCGCCGGTCGAACTGCGCCGGTGGTCCTGGGCGGAACATGCCGTCGAGATCGTCACCGTTCCGACGGAGCGCGAGCGCACCACGCGGTCCGTCCAGGGACGGCGCGTCGGCATCTGCATCGGCATCAGCACGTATGCCAACGACATTCCGCGCCTCGGCGTGTGTCGCGAGGACGCCCGCCGCATGGCCGAGGTGCTGCGGAAGCGCTGCGATCTCGAAGAAGTCATCGTCCTGACGAATGAAGAGGCGACCTATCGGCGCATCGAATGGACGATCCGACGCGAAGTGCTCGACAAGACCCGGCCGGGAGACATGGTCGTTCTCTTCTGGTCGGGCCACGGCGGGCGCATCCTGGACGGCGGCGAGGTCAAGCACGACTATCTGGTGCCGCACGACGGCCGCAATGTCCGTGTCCGCGATGCCGAACAATCCATGATCCTCGACGACACCTTCACCCGCTGGCTGCAAGACCTCGACGGCCGGAAGGTCGTGGTGATGCTCGACGCCTGTCACGCCGGCGGCATGAAACCGGTCAAGGGCGACGAGGAGCCGATTCAGGGCGCGAAGCCGTTCTTCTTCCGCGTTGAGGAATCGCTCCGCCGCTTGAAGGCGCTCGATCAGGCCGACCTGGCCATGCTGACCTCCTGCGACGCCAAGGAATGCTCGTACATCCGCAACGAGAACGACCACAGCGTGATGTCGTACTACCTGATCGATTGCCTCAGCGCGGGCAAGGAACCGCTGACGCTGGCCCAACTGCACCGCGAGATCGAGCCGAAAGTGAGCCGTTACGTTCGAGACTTTTGCAACGGACGGCAGACGCTCGTGCTGAGCGGCGGCGGCGCGGCGGACATCAAGATTCGGCCGTGACGGCAAATCGCATCGGGAGGCCGAGGGGCGTTCGCCAGCGGACGCCCCGCCGGCGTCTGTGATTTCCAACAACGGAGACATGCCACATGACACCCCCACTCTGGAGGAAATGGTTCGGCCGGATCGTCCTGTCGCTGTTCCTGGCCGGACTCAGCGCGGCAGGAACCCGCTTCTTCGACTTCGCGATCTGGCCGGCGCTGCGCGAATGGTATTTGCAAGCCCTGACTCGGTGGGAGCACGGTCCAGCAGAAACGACGAACGACGAAAGAAGCGCTGAGCCATCCGCGCCTGCCGCGCCCGTTCGACAGACGCCGCTAGAAGGATCGTTGCGCTTGCGCGTCGATCGCGCGGATAGGGCCTATCTCGCGGGAGAAGACATTCAGCTCATCGTCGTGTCGATTCAACCGGGGCGACTGTATTTGTTGACGCGCACGTCCGACGGCCGACTGCGCTGTGCCGCGCCGCGGAATGTGCGGCCGGGTGAGGCCATGACCTGGACCTTGCAGCCACGAGGGCCGTCCGGCCGCCTCGAAGTCATCGCGGTCGCCGCCATCCGTCCCATAGCCGCTTTCGAACGCGCCGGGCTGGAGGGCGTCGAGCTTGATGCCGGGTCGGCAGCTCTGGTCGAATCACTTCGTGACCGAAGCAAAGCAAACGTAATCTCGCCAGCGAACGATTGGAGTGTCGCGACGCTGAACTTGCATCTTCTGGCGGACGACGAGGCCCGTGACTGATTCCCAGAGCGACGCGACCCGGGGTGTGCGGCGGCTCATCGCCGTTCGAGGAGTCCGCGCCAGTCGTCCGAGTTGTTCCGCATCCTCACTAAGTTCCGCCGCATCCGCCGCCTCGGCGCCCGCCCAATGGCCCGCCCCGCAGGGCGAATGCATCAAAACTTCCCTGACCCACCCCGTGTTTGACAAGTTGGCGAGAATACCCTGGATTTTGCTGGCTTTTGCGCGTGCGGGAGATCGAGAGGCGTGAGCGACGGGGTAATCGACGCCGCGAAAAGCAGCCCAGCCCGTTTCGCCTTCTCGGCAGAACGGCATTCTACGCATCTCGAAATCCCAGGAAAAGTGGGCGTCGGCGAAGTTCTCCG
>JBBQPD010000859.1:0-3283 GCA_038331535.1 Gemmatales bacterium
ACTTCACTACGCAGTTCGGCGTCTGTGGCGCGGCCCAGAACGTAGCCGGCCGCGGCGCGCTTGAGCGGGAGCGCGTCTTTCAATGCGGCTCGTAGCAGCCGGTCCGCTTCCTCGGCCTTTGGGGCTAGCGCGACGAGGGCGTCCAGCACTTCGCCGATGACCGCGGCGTCGTCCGCGAACGGCAGGTATTGAACCAGCACGGCAACCGCCCCCTCGGTTTTAGCGCGGACGAGGTGTCGCGCCGCGGCCATCGGCAAGGCGGGACCGGGGCCGCCCTCGATACCGGCGATGATCTCCCGCGCACGGCGCGCGACCTCGGCATCGGCGTCCATCGTGACGGGACGCAGAAGCGCCAAGACCGGCGGCCCGAACTCACCGAGCCGGTTCGACGCCTCCTCGCGTCGGTCGAAATCGTTGTCGCCGAGCTGGCGGATCAATTTGGGGACCGTAAGCAGGTCGTCCGCGGACAGGGTGCGCTTGCGAAAGAAGGCCAACAGGTCGGCGCCCTCGGTCCCGAGGCCGGCGTGTTTCAGCACCTTCAGGTCGTACTTCGCCAATTCCGCCGTCTCGCCGGGGGTTGCCTCGGCCGGTTTGACGGGTATCGTGTCTGCGCCGAAAACGACCCCGCAGAGAACGAGCGGGAATGCACCGGTGAAGTGAAGAATGCGGCGAAGCATGTGCGGCGTCTCCACGAACCTATTTCTTCTCTGGAGTGAACGCGCGAACGGCGGCCTCCGCAGTATCGAAGATCTCGCAAATCCGGTGCAGGCGGATCAGCTCGAAGATGGTGCGCACCGGGCGCGTGACGCGGCACAATTTCAGGTCGCCGCCGGAGGAGGTCAGCGCCTTCAAACACGACAGGATGGCGCCGCAGCCGCTGCTGTCCACAAACTGAAGTTGGCCGACATCGAGCACCATGCGCGACGTCGTGGTCAAGATGGGCGCGACGGCGTTCTTGAACTCGTCGGAATTACTGGCGTCGAGCACGTCGGCGTGGATCGTCACCACGGGAATCGTTTGGACCGTCTCGACTGTCAGCTGCATGGTGCGCCTCCTTCGGGCGATTTCTCGGGTTGCCGCGCTGCCGGGACGCCTCGGGACGGGCCGCGCCGTATGAACAGGCGGATGCCCAGGCGACCCTCGTCGTCGCGTATGTACGTGACCTCATCGACGAGCTGGCCGATCAGGTACAGGCCGAAGCCGCCGAAGCGATTGCCGTCGAAGTCCGGAGCGGGTACGGCGTCGGGGTCGAAGTCGCGGCCAAAATGCGACAGGGTGACGCGCGCGGTCTCGCCGTCGGCCTCAACGGTCAGGTGGATCGGCTGGTCGGGCTGCCCCTGGTAGGCGTGGCGAATGATGTTCGTGGCCGCCTCATGGGCCGCCAGCTCAAGCTGGCATAGCCTTTCATCATCCGCCTCGACATTCCAGGCGCGGCGGCACGCCGTGTCCAAGAAGGTGCGCAGTGCGGACAACTGGCTCAGGTCGCTGGGAAAGGTGCAAGACGATTCCACCATCGCGAATACCTCCCGTCGCGCCTGTTATCATACCGCGGCGTGCGCGGGACTGTACAGGGAATACGGGAGCGTATTTACGTTTCGCGCGCGAAACGCAAACGCAAACGCGGAACGGCCAGCAATTTGCTATCCTGCAATTATCCCACTCTTCGTTGCAAAGGAAGGGCCATGATTCGACCGACGCAACCCGCCGACACGCCGGCCCTGCTCGCCCTGACCGCGGCGACCGGCGTCTTCAAACCGCACGAGGTCCAGGCCCTCGATGAGGTGCTGTCCGACTACCATGCACTCAACCATGCCCACGGCCACGTGAGCGTCACCGACGAGCGCGACGGTCGGATCGTCGGTTACGCCTACTATGCCCCGGCGGCGATGACCGACCGATCGTGGTACCTCTACTGGATCGCCGTGGACAAATCGACTCAGGCAAAAGGCGTCGGCGGCGACCTACTGCGTCATGCCGAGGACGACGCCCGCCGCCATGGCGCGCGGGTGTTCTTCATCGAGACGTCGTCGTTGCCGAACTACGAGCTGACGCGCCGTTTCTACCTGAAGCACGGCTACGAGATCACGGGCCAGCTGCGCGACTATTACGCCGATGGCGACGACATGGTCGTGTTTTGCAAACGGCTGTGAATCCAGGAACGAATGTCACGCCGGGATCATTTCCCCAGCAGGTTCAACACCGCCAAACTCATCGTCAGAACGCCGGTGCGGATGCTCGGTTCCGGCACCGGATAAAACTGGTCGGAGTGCAGCGACGGCAGCGGTTTGCCGCCCTCCTTCGCTGCCTCGACGACACGCTCCGGCGGCACCGTGCCCAGGAAATAGAGGAAGATCGGAACGCCGCCGTCGCGGCCATAGCGGCCGAAGTCTTCGCCGCCCATGATCGGCGGCCGTTCGCGCACGTTCTCCCCACCCAGCACGTCCCTGAACAGCGCCGTCGTCTTGCGCGTCAGCTTCGGCTCGTTGAACAGCGCCGGCGTGAACTCGCCCGGATCGACCGTGACTACCGGCTCCGGCGCGTTCGCTCCCATTGCGGCCGCCTTGGCGATGCGCGCGATCGCCTCCAGCGTGTGCTTGCGCACCTCGTCCTTGGTGGTGCGGACAGTCAGCTGCATTTTCACCTCGTTGGGGATGATGTTGTGCTTGCTGCCGCCGTGGATCGAGCCGACCGTCACCACCGCCGGGTCGGTCGGGTTGGTCTCGCGGCTGACAATGGTCTGCAAATCGAGGACGATGCGCGCCGCCAGCACGATGGGATCGACCGTCGTGTGCGGCGCCGAGCCGTGTCCGCCCTTGCCTTTGACGAGGATGTCCACCGTATCCACGTTGGCCAGGGCCAATCCTTCGGTAAAGCTGATCGCTCCGTGCGGAGTGTCGCCCGCGCAGTGCAGCGCGAGCGCAAAATCGGGCTTCGGGAAGCGTTTGAACAGGCCGTAGGCGAGCTTCGCCTTGGCGCCGCCGCCGACCTCCTCCGCCGGCTGGCCAATGAAGACGAGCGTGCCAGACCACTGATCCTTGAGGGCAGCGAGCACGCGGGCGGTGCCGACCCAGCAGGTCATGTGCATGTCGTGCCCGCAGGCGTGCATGACGCCAACGTCGTTCTTGTTTTTGTCCAGCGTCCGCACCTTGCTGGCATAGGGGAGACCGGTTTTCTCGACGACGGGCAGGGCGTCCATGTCGGTCCGCACCAGGACAGTTGGCCCGGCGCCGTTCTTGAGCAGGCCGACGACGCCGGTCTTGCCGACGCCGGCCGTCACCTCGAA
>JBBQPD010000860.1:0-3283 GCA_038331535.1 Gemmatales bacterium
GCAGGTCAATTCGCCGAACAGTGGATACTCGTAGGCAACCCGCCCGTACGCCCCCTTTGAGAAAAAGGCTACCATCAAGGCCGTAAGATGAAGGTTCTTGCGGAAGAATGGAAGAACATCGTCTCGCTCCCTCAAGGTACCGCCACTCGCCAGTAGGCGTTCAAAGCGCTCGAGTTCCTTCTTGCACTGGAGCAATTGCCAATCAAAGTCGAGAAAATCTTTCATGACTTCGCGACACTCGCTTCCAAACTCTCCTTTATCTGTTCCACAGCTTCCTGGCTAAACAGCCCCCGGATCACCAACTCATTCCCTACTCCTGGCGAAAAGGTTACCCAGAGACCATCCGGCGACCGCAGGGCGTGGAGTTGGTCCTCGGTCCGCAGAAGCATAATGCCCCTCTCCTCCCACGACTCGGGGGGCAGTTCCTGCAACTCACGCAAATCCTTGTATACCTGTCTCCGGCGCGCGGGCTTCAAAAGATCCATCGGGATCCGTGCAATCTCGTGGATTGAAATCTTGCTCTTCGCCATTTTCAAATCCTCCCTGGCTTACTTCCCCTGCTCAAACAACAACCGCTGTCCCGCCTTGATGAGCGCCGCCGTCAGCAGATCACCCAGCCGGCGGTCGCGCAAACCCAGCTTCCCCGCCTCGCGGAAACGCTCCGCCGCCTGCTCGAAGCGCTTCTGATCGTATGCCTGTAAGCCGGATAGTAGCACCGTGTGCCGCAGCGTATCGTCGAGCTTCCATTCGGTGCGGCGTTTGGCGTCGAGGGCGTTCCACCATTTCGCGGCGTCGTCGTAGGCGCCGCGCGCGAAGCTCAACTGGCCGAGCAGTGCTTTCGCATAGACGGCCGACGGCGCCTTCTCGACGGCCGCGACACGCTGAAGCGCCAAGCGGGCCTCCGGGCCGTTCTTCTGATGCAACAGCGCCCACGCCACGACGAACTGGCTGTCGGCCGCGACCGCTTCGTCGGCAGCCGCGCGGCGGCCCAGTTCAACGGCCTGGGCGTAATCCTTCGCGGCGAGCGCACACACCGCGCCGAGGTAGTGGAAACGCGCGTCCTTCACCTCGGGCCGGTTCATCGCCGGGGCCATCGCCGCCAGCTTGTCCCTGTCGCCGGTTACGGAGCGAACCGCCGCAAGACACCAGAGCGCCTGAACGTGCTGCGGGTCGTGGCGGAGACACTCAACCAGGAGTTGCGAGGTCTTCGCCAGGGCCGACAACTCCGCAACGCCCTCGCGCATCTGCAAGCGCGCGCCGAGGAAGGCCACGGCCGCCTTGTCCTGGCCGTGCGTCAGGCCGAGCGCCCGGTCGATGGCGGCGGCGCGCTGGGCGGCGTTGCCGCGCTCCTGCTCGATGACGGCAGCGCGGATCAGCGGCCAGTGATTGCCTGGATCGAGGCGGTGCCAGCCGGACAGCAGCGTCAACGCTCGCTCCTTGTCGCCCTTGCGATAGTGCAGGCAGGCCAGGCGGTCGTAGACGGCGAGACAGGTCGGCGACAGTTTTTGCAGCACGTCCATGCAGGTCAGCGCCGCGTCCTTGCGCCCAGCTTCCTCTTCCTTGCGCGAGCGTTCGAGCAGGAACTGTTCGCCGCGCGGCGTGTAGTCAGCGCCGAGCGCTTCGGGGAATCGACCGGGAGCGCGAGCGGCGGCGCGTTCGAGGTAGGCGTACTCGGCGTCGTCCAGGGGCCATTTTTGCACCCCATAGTACGACTTCATTTGCGGCGACGTGCGGAAGGCGACGCCGAACAGGTCCAGGTCGCGCTCGCTCTTGACGCCGTGGATGCTGGCCGAACGCGCGTACAGCCAGGCGAAGTGCGGCGTGACGGCCTGCGGAAACGACTCGGCGAGGCTGGAGTACGCGGCAGCGGCAAGCGGATCGGTTGCGTGGACGCCGGCCAGCGTCTGGCAAAGCTGCACCTGGTCCACCTCGCCGACGGCCATCTTCAGCGACCGCGCCTCGGCGAAGACAGCGCTGTAAAGTGCCGCCCATTCGGCGTTGCCCGGCAGCTGATAGCGAGCGAGAAGGCGGATCGCCCAGGCGACGTTTTTCGGCCGATCGTCGGGGTTCGTCGGCTTGCCCATCGCGCCGCACAGGGCGAGGTAGCCGGCGGTGAAGGCGTCCTTGCCGCCCTCCATCTCCATCGCCGTGCGCAGGTGCTTGTACGCCTGATCGTAGCGCTTGAGCCGGGCCAGTGACAGGCCGAGGCCGCGCAGCAACACCAGCGTCGGCGGGCTGTCCTGCATCAACCGAGTGTAGAGGTCGGCCGCCTCCTGGAAATTGCCCTGGCGATAGAGTGCCTGCGCCAGCGCGAGCTGGCCCTGGCGCAGCAGAATGTTCAGGTCGCCGCCGAAAATCGGGCAGGTGTAGGGGTGGCGCGTGGCCAGGCGGCGAACGAACGAGCGCGCTTCGGGAAACGCCTCGACCCAGGCGCGCGACGGGTTGTCCTTCCACATACCGAGGCCGCGCGGGCCGATGGCGCGCTGCAGCGCCCGCACGGCGAGGCCGGGGTCGTTACCGGCCGCCACCATCGACAGGCCCATCTGCCAGGTGATGAACGGGCAGGACGCATCGACGCGGTTCGCCTCGGCGAGGAAGCGGATGCCTTCTTGCGGCTTGCCCATCTGGTGCAACAGGGCGCCGAGGTAGAGGGCCGGGTCGAGGAACTGCTTGCCCGACTGCTCGAATGCGGTCATGAGGGACGCCTGGGCCGGTTCGAGCTGGCCCTGGCGAATGAGACAGAGCGCCTTCCAGAAGGATGCCTCTGGGCAGACCGGCTGCACCGCGAAGACGCGGTCGAGCATCTGGTAAACGCGATCGACTTCCTCCGCGTCGGTGGACGCGAAGAGCCGGCGCACCTCGGCGAGCATGGCCTCGACGACGCGGGTGCGCTGGTCGGTCTCGGCGAGGCTGAGCAGCGGAGCGGCGACGACGGCGTGGCGCAGCGCCTCTTCGTAGCGCTTCTCCTTGAGCGCCTGATCGACGGCCAGCAGCTGCCCCTCGCCGGAGGCTTTTTGCCAGCGTTTCTGCCATTCCGGCGTCTGGCCGGGCGCGGTGCGCAGTGGCTCGATGATCTCGACGGCCTCGCGCCAGTTCCCTTTTTCCAACAACTCCTGCGCGCGCGTGTAGGCGCGGCGGCGGCGCGGGCCGGCGCCGACCGCCAGCCACAGGCCAAGCAGCGCCGCCAGCACAACGATGGGAACGAGGACAAAGAGGACGATATTCATGAAGGTTCCACGGGTACGCGCCCTCTCTCTCACTCACGAGCCGCGCCCGTCAGGGA
>JBBQPD010000861.1:0-3277 GCA_038331535.1 Gemmatales bacterium
ACCAGGGATGATGAGCCGCCACTACGCGCCGCGAACGCCGCTGGAATGCGTGGAGGGAGATTCGACGGAACGGGTGTGCGCGCTCATCAATGCGGGCGAGCGCATCGGTTGGCTGATGTTCGGCCGGTGGATCGATCTGGACTATCTCCTCACGGAATACCCGAACACCAGATGGGCGAGGGTGTTTACCGCGGAATTGCCGAGCGATCCGGCGGAGTGTTCGGCCAGGCTGTACGATCTGCTCCACTACTTCGACGAAGTCATCAAGTTCGAACGCATCGTCGTCGAGCTGCCTCCCGACACGCCGGAATGGCTCGCCGTCCGCGACCGGTTGCGGCGGGCTTCATCGGGACAATCGCGCTAAGCCGCAAGCGGCAATCGATTGTCTGCAACTCCGAACTCCGAACTCCGAACTCCGAACTCCCCCCGCGACGATAATGACTCGGTGCTTGTTTACGTTTCGCGCGCAACAGTAGAGGGACACGTTCATGGGCTTCTTCTCCGGCCGGGTCACCTTCGCGCGCTACCGCGTCCTCGGCCCGACGCCCGGCATGTTCGGGGAAGAACACCTCGAACGCCTCCAGAACCACGCCATCGGCAAGCAGCGCGTCGCCAACGCCGACGGCGTCGAGATCGGCTGGACCGCCGGCGATCATATCCTCGATACCAAATTCGGCCTGGAGAAGAACGTCGTCAACGACGCCCTGCACTTCTGCCTGCGCGTCGATACGCAGAAGATCCCATCCGACCTGCTGCGCGCCTACGCCCAGGTCGAGCTGCAAGGTCTCGCCGCCGGCAATCCCAGCGGCCTACCCAGCGCGCGCCAGAAGAAAGAGGCGCGCGAATCGGCCCGCGAGCGTCTTGAGGAGGAGGCCCGCGACGGCCGTTTTCTCAAGCGCAAGGCGTTCCCCATCCTGTGGGACGCCCAGTCGAACGAGCTGCTCGTCGGCAGTACGGCAGTGTCCGTGGTGGACCGGCTGCACCTGTTGTTCGAGCAGACGTTCGGCTGCGGTTTTGAACCGCTGTTCGCCGGCCGGCAGATGTTCCGCCTCGCCGAAGTCCGCCAGCAGACGCGCGGCGTGGACGACGCCGGCCCGGCGCCATTCGTGCCCGGTCTGACGCCCTCGGAAGTGGCCTGGCTGCCGGACGAAGCCAACCGCGACTTTCTCGGCAACGAGTATCTGCTCTGGCTGTGGTACATGCTCGACGCCGACCGCGACACGCTCAAGCTGGGCGACGGCAGCGAGGCGGCGGTGATGCTGGCCAAGACCCTCGTGCTGGAGTGCCCGCGCGGCCAGACCGGCCGCGAGACGATCACCAGCGACGGACCGACGCGGCTGCCGGAGGCGCGCCGCGCCATCCAGTGCGGCAAGCTGCCGCGCAAGGTCGGCATGATCGTCGTGCGCCACGACCACCAGTACGAGCTGACGCTGCAAGGCGAGACGCTGGCCGTCAGCGGTGCAAAGCTGCCGGCCCCGGACGCGGGCGACGAACGCGGCCGGCTGGAAGAGCGCATGACCCAGTTGCGCCACCTGATCGAGACGCTCGACTTGCTGTACGACGACTTCAGCGCCCACCGCGCCGGCGACGACTGGGTGAAGGAGCTGTCGCGCATGCAGAAATGGCTGTCGCGCGAGGAGCGGCCGCGCGCGTCGGCCTGACCACCGCTTGCGGTTTCGCGCGTTCGAGCCGCTAAGCCGCAAGCGGCCAATTCCGCACACTTTTTCGTTGACGAACACTTCTTCCCGTCGCCATAATCGCCCTATCTCGATCCCACATCCAGGACCAGGACGAATGGGAGGGCACTGCCGTGATGACCATGAAGACCAAGCGTGGGGTGCGTCTGACGCTGGGGCCGGCGACGGCCGCGGAACTGATGTCCCCGAACCCGATCTCGATCAACGCCGACGCGCCGATCGACGAGGCGACCGCCTTGCTGACAGACCGCGGCTATGGCGCCGCGCCGGTGATTGACGAGGCCGGCCGACCGGTCGGCGTCATCAGCCGGGCCGACATTCTCATCCACGAGCGCGAGCGGCTGCACCGGCTGCGGCCGAGTACCGACATTCGCGGCGCGCATGGCTACGCCGTCGAGGAGATCGACCCAACGTGCGTCGTGGACGTGATGACGCCGGCCGTGTTCGCGGTCTCCCCCGACATGTCGGCCGACAAGGTCGTTGAACAGATGCGCGAAATGCGCGTCCACCAGCTGTTCGTCGTTGATCGCGACGGCAGCCTGATCGGCGTCATCAGCTCGCTTGACGTGGTGCGCCACCTGCGCATTGAGGACTGAGGACCGGCTTGCCGTTTCGCGAGCCGCCGCTCACTTCGTCGTCCACGTCACCGGCTCCGGCTGGAGCACATCGGTCGGCCGGTTGCCGGCGTTCGGCCGGCCGCTGCCGGCAAGGCGGCTGATCGCCTTTACCGTCATATCGTGATCGCACACGATCTGACAGCTCAGGCGCACGCCGCTCAGGCTGCGCGCCGCCAGCACGTTTTTCTCCGCCGCCGTCATTGCGTCGGGTTCCCCGGCGACGAACTCGACGCGGCAGGTCGTGCAGCGGGCGTTGCCGCCGCAGGCGTGCAGCTGATCGACCTTCGCCTCGTCCTCCAGGGCCAACACCAGGCGCTTGCCTTCCGGCACGTCGAACGTGCCCATTCCCTCGACGGTTAGCTTTGACATGGTCTGATTCCTCTTCGTTCGGATTTAAGAGACGGGTGTATTCTACTGAGGCGGCGCAACGCCATAATGCCAACACTCGACGGCCAACTAAGAATAACGTCCAAGATTCGGTGGCCCTTTTCTTGGCGAACGCGGGGTATGTGAATGGACCGTTTCGCCGAGTCCCGCCCCGTCAATGCGCCCAGAGCCAGGGAGAAAAGGGCCTTGCACAGTTAGGCGGGGGAGTGACTCGCCGCCCTTGGAGTGCCAGGGAGAGAGTACCGCACTGGGGTACGTTGGGGGGAGTCGAATTCCGGGAAAACCAGCGACTTTCTGGGCACTTCCGCCAGGGAGCCAGACGGTGCATGGGCGTGGCGGACATGCGCGGCCGGCGCCATAGGAGCATGAGTAATATGGACTTAAGTTAGTAAATATGTAAGCATTCGGTAAACCCGTCCGTCCGCAATCTATCCAGATTGGGCGCGCACTCTCTCTCCGACCGAGCAAACTCGGACACGGCCGCACCTCGAGCCATGCCTCCGAGACGACTTACGCTGTGTCCGTGCGGCCATCTTCGTCCGCCAACGACCAACGGCGCTGTTGCTGGTCGTTCAG
>JBBQPD010000862.1:0-3276 GCA_038331535.1 Gemmatales bacterium
TCGGTCGGCTTCTCGACGTCGTGGCTCAAGGCGTACGACGATCACGTTGCGGTGGTGCGGTTCACGCCGCGAGGCGTCAATAGCACCGACGCCGAGCTCTTCTGGCTCGTCCATCCCGACGCGAAAGAGGGCAAGGACTACGACGTGAAGAGACTGCAGGCCCTGTGGGGCAACACGTACCGCGAGGATCGCTGGATTTGCGAGAATCAGCAGTTCGGGGTTCTGTCGGAGCGCTATAACTTCGGCGGCGGACAGCCATACGCAGCCCAGGAAGGCGGCCCGGCGTCAATCGCTCAGTGGTACATGCGGGAAATCGCGTCCAAGTCGACGTAAGTCGTTCGGGTGTACCGATCGGGTCTCGTGCATGCTCATAGCACGCACGAGACCTACTTACGTTTCCAGAGTTTTACTGCTTTCGGTTTTCGTGGCGAAGGAAACCATCCCCCCTGCTCCTCGGCTTCCTTTGTTGGCTTTTACGGCGACTATCGCCATTAATTGACCGCTGTACTTCACCTAGACAAGGAGATACCACCATGCGACCACATTGGCGAGGACACGTCCTTCTCAACTTGACAGCCGCGATCGTCCTCGTGGTATCCAGCACCGAGGCGCAACCCTCGAAGGCTGCCACAGAGCAGGAACTGCGCGACGCGGTCAACACGTACATGGCCGGCTACGCGTCGAATACCGTAGAGGGTTACTTCGCCAACTACGCGAACGACGTCACCTACTGGTGGCCCAACGGCCTGCGGCAGCAGCGCGACGCCTACCACAAGACATGGACCGACACCCTCGCCAGCGGCAACACGGTCATCTCGGCAGTGGCCGAAGATGTTCAGGTTCATGCTGCTCCGGCAGGCGACGCAGGTGTTGCGTCGTTCATCTGGAAAATCAGCCGGAAGAACGGAGACCCGTACGCGCTTCAAACGTCCACCACGTGGTTCAAGCGCGACGGCCATTGGCAGATCGTGCACATGCACTTCAACAGGGCGGCGCCGCCCGGCGGCCGTGGCACGCAGCCGCCGCAGGGAGCCGGTGCCGCCGGCAATCGCGGCGCGCAGGCGCCCCCAGCGGCCGCGCCGGCTGCGCTGCCGCTGCCGACATCCGGTCCAGGGAAAGAAGTGCGTGACGCCATCGCGAAGCTGACCGAGAACTACGGGTCGAACGACATCGACGGGTATTTTTCGATGTACGCGCCCGACCTGACGTGGTGGGGGCCAGGCGGACGGAGCGACAAGGAGTCGTACCGCAAGTCGTGGACCGACAGCGTCAAGACCACGGGCGGATTGGCGAGTGCCGAAACCGAGGACTTGCGCATTCAAGTGGCGCCGCACGGCGACCTGGCGGTGGCGTCCTACCTCCTGAAGGTCACGCGGAAAAACCCGGGTGACAACCGTCCAGCAAACGTGACCTATGAGATGTCGCCAACGCTCGTCAAGCGCGATGGGAAGTGGCAGATTGTCCACCTGCACTTTCAAACAGTGACGCCGCCGAGACCAGCATCAGCCCAGTAGACTTCGGAGCAGGTGTGACGAAGGTGACCGCTCTGAATGGTTCTTGCGGTCGACGAGCAGCTCCCCTACCGTCCTTTCATCGGGGCCGGTCGGCCGAACCTCGTGGCGTCAATCGGGACATTCGTCTGCGCTTCGTTCAACTGAATGGCGTCCCGCCCGTTGAGCCACGCGAAGGTCATGCGGAACGGTAACTTGATGCCGCCCAGGTCACGATAATCGGCATAGTCGATCTGTGTGGGCAGCCGGCCAATCGGTGAGTTGCCGTAGCGTACCATTCGCAACAGCAGCCCCGACTCCTTGTCGAAATATAGCGTGACCAGCGTGCCCCGAGGGCTCGTTCCTTGGACAACGTGGACCTCGCGATCCTGCCCGAACATCACGATCGGCTGCACCGACATTTGGCTGGAGGGGGCGGGAAGATCGCTGATGGTCGTCGTCGCGCCAACGCGCAAATTGGTAAGAACTTGCTTGATCTGCCCGGGAAAAGATAGCTGCGCGTCGAGCTTCGCTCCGTCCATCTCACTTCCGCTCAGCTCGTACTCCTCTAACACACTGAGCGGTGTCCTTTGCCAACCGACCTGGCCGTCGAAGCTCCTGGTGGCAGCTCCTCGGTCTGGAGCGTCCTTGAACTCGATAACCATGGTCCGCTGATCCGGCGCTTTCGCAAAGATCTGGACCTGTCCCTCGCCCCCGAATCCGCCAAACCCCACACTCGTGCCCTTTCCGACGTAGCTGGTCAGGCCGGAAAGCCGCTGCGCCCCGCCCACCGCTTGAATGTACTTGTCTAGAATCTTGTCGGCGGAGGGCTCTCCTTGAGAGGGCATGAGAACGTCATCCATCTCGAAGGGTGGAGTGCCATACACCGTCTCCATGGCCGGCGTAACCATGGGGCGATCGCGGCCGCGATGGCAGGTCCAGCAGGTCACAAGCTGGCGTCCTCCGAAGTTTGTGCGATTAAGGGTGGACACCATCTCCACCATCCTGCGCGCGGTCCGCTTTCGCGGCGTATCGAACGCCCAGTCGACCTTGTCGGTGCCTGCCCCAGTGTGACATTCCGAGCAATCAAAACCGAGGGCGGCCGACATAATCCCCATGGTCCCCAGAAAATCGTCTACGGGAATCCCCTTCAGCGCCTGGACGTTCTTGAAGGCCTGTTCCGACGTCAGCGCTGTCGCTGATGAAGTTTGCGGTCTCGTTCGTGACGCGGCCGGGCCTGCTTGCGCCGCCACGTGAGCGGCCCATGCGAAGCAGATCAATCCCACGACCGCCGCTCCAATGATCGCAAGACTCACACGCCTCGACCAGACCCTCATATGGGATCCCCTCGTTCAGGATGCGCTGCAGGATTAAGGGCCCGTCAAGGAATAAAGGTGCCATTCTGGCCGCCGATGCATCCCGGCTGGCTGCGTTGCTCCTCGCTTACATAGTCCCGCTATGCTCGCTCCTCGCGCCTTGCCAGCCGGGCGCCTCGACGCCCAGAATTGACACCTTTATTCCTTGACGGGCCCTAACGGCGAATGATTCTATCACTCCGACGCAATCTTGAAGGGGTCCGGTCGATTGAGACAGCTGCCGCCGCCGCGACCGTCGAAATCGACATACGCGACTGGCGGCCCTTTCTGCGTGTCCAACAACCGCACTTCAGGGCCGCCCAGAGTCGCCCGCCAGTTCGCTAGAAATTCACGCGTGCTCCCACATACAGCTGCCGCGGCTGAACCCACGACGTCGGCTGCGCGTAGGTTGGGCTGAAAAAGTTGAAGGT
>JBBQPD010000863.1:0-3272 GCA_038331535.1 Gemmatales bacterium
GAACCGCGCTAATTCCTCGCGGTAGGGGGCCAGCAGTTCCTCCAACCGCTCGGAAGTGACGGGAGTATCCGCATCGACCCGCAGCGGTTCGTGTTCGAGGTTCGCCCAACGGCCGCGGTGGAAGCGGCGCACGGCGGGCAGGACGGTGATCCGCCGTTCGCGCAGCAGATCCCATGGTGCGAGCCAGCGCCAGGCATTGTCGAAGTCCAGATCGCCGCCGACATGAAAGACGCGGCGCGCCAGCGGCAGCCGGGCCGCGTGGTTCAGCCAGGTGCCGCAATGCATCAGCGGAATGCGCCGCATCCAGTCCGGGTGCTTGTCGACCACGAGCAGGTTGAACGGCCGCGTCAGCCGGCGCAGCAGGGCGAGGCTGACGTGGTGAAAGTCGCCGGAGCCGATGAACGTGACGGCGGGGTCGGCATCGTCGGCGCTGCCGAAGCGCTCCACGAGGTCGCGCTCGAAGGCGCGGTAGCGCGAAAAGGAGCAGCCGAGGCGCAGGCGCGGACCCCAGTCACGGGCCGAACGGACGAAGGCGCGTGTCTGCATGACGAGACCCGTCTGGGCGCTGACGCTGCCGTCGAGGTCGAGAATACGAACGTGCATGGGATGGTTCCCCGGACGGGAGAGGGAATATGGGCGCTCAGGGGTATACGGCAAAACGCCGGAACGACGCAAGGTGAAGATGTGGTAACGAACGGCGCGCGCTGTTATCCTCTGAATGAAATAATTACGAGCCGCGACCGTCAGGAAACGCGGGCAACGCTGCCTGACGGTCGCGGCTCGTGAGAGTCTATCGTGCGAGGGAGCAGACCGTGCAAATCGCGAAGACCGTCGCCCTGCTCTGTCAGGAACACAACCTCGACGTTCGTCAGCTGGCCGAGAAGAGCGGCCTCGACGAGTCGCGCTCCCTGGCGATCCTTCTGGGCCGCTGGCTGCCGAGTCCCGCCGAGCGCGATGCGATTGCGGCGGTCTTCGGGCTGACGCGCGACCAGATCGTCTGGGGGCACACCACGCCGGTGCAGCACATTTATGGCGCGGGGCCGGCGTAAGCGCATAGGCGATCGCTCACATCACCCGGTCGTGCGCCCACGGATAGCGCCGCCCGGCGCCGAATTCCTTGTACTCGGCCTCAATGACGGTGTGGATCGTTTCCGGATTGAACGCCGTGTTAACGTTCTGCAGCAGCGGGATCACATCCGCATCAACATAGCCGAGACCGCGCACCTCGAAGTAGTCGTGATTCACGTCGATGATATGGATGTGATCTTTCCAGACGCGCACGCGATACAGCGCGCGCAGCTCGGCGCCGGTTCGCTTCAAGAACGTCAGCGCGGCGTCAAGGCCGCCCGGCGTGTAGTCGTGGGTGGCGCGTGGCGTGGTCATGGTGTAGGACAATACGTGTCGCTGTTTGCCGCTTGCGGCTTAGCGGTCCTGCGCCGATAAGCCGCAAGCGGCGAATCGATTACCGCAATCCCGCCAGTTCCTGCAACAACCGCCAGTTCTCCAGACGGTCCTGCTTGGCGTGCAGCAGCGTCTGCGACGGGTTGCCGTCCTGGTCGAAGTGCTTCGAGAAGCGGCCCTCGCTGCGGGCGAAGTCGATGAACGTTACCTCCTCCTTCGTCTTCGGGTTGACGAACCAGTCCTCCTTCACCGCCGGGTTCCCTTGCAGCGACAGGCGTTCCTTGAGACGCTCGCCCTTGCGCGGGTCGTGAACCAGCAGCGGGAACGCGCGTGTGTCCACCGCCAGCCGGGCCTGCTCGCCGGCCATGTTGTCGGCCACGCCGTGTTCCGGCTGGCAAGTGGTGTAGCAGACCACCAGCGCTGGCCCATCGAATTCCAGCGCCCCCAGCACGGCCTTGTAGAAGTGGTTGATGTGAGCGCACGTCGTCTGCGCCACGTAGGTGCGCGGGTGCATCATCGCGATCTGGGCGATCTCCTTGCGCCGCTCCTGCTTGCCGTCCACCGCCTTGCCGTGAACGCTCATCTTGGTGTTCTGGCCGGTGAAGCTCGCCGTGGACGCTTGGCCGCCGGTGTTCGAGTAGACCTGCGTGTCGAGGACGAAAATCTTGATGTTCATGCCGGAGGCCAGCACGCGCGACAACGCCTGAAAGCCGATGTCGAACATGGCGCCGTCGCCGCCGATGCACCAGATCGGCTTCTTCTGCCAGCCCATCTGGTCCCAGCGCATGCGCACGCCGGTGGCGTCGGCAGGCGCGTTCTCGAACAGCGAGTTGGTCCACGGGATGAGGTACGGGTTGTACGGATAGGTCGAGGTATACACCGTATTGCAGCCGGTGGCCGCGACGATGCCCCACTGGTCGCCGTACTTCGACCCCGTCGCCGCACACATCATCCGCAGCGCCGTCCCTTCGCCGCAGCCGGCGCAGGAGCCGGCCCCGCCGGTGTAGATGTGCGTCTGCTCCTTGAGCATCATGTCGATCAGCAGGCTCTCGTTGATGTACTTCTCGTTGCTGGGGCCGATGTTTTTGAAGTAGCGATGGCTCTTGCGCACCTGCGTCATCATCTCGTCCGTCTTCGGCACCATCTTCAGCGCCAGGTCGTCGCAAACGATGACGCACTCGGCGCAGCCCTTACACTTCGACGGGTCGATGATGATGTGAAACATGCCGCCGGCGCCGAGCTTCTTCTTGCCCGCGTCGTAGTACTTCTTCGTCTTCGACCACTGGGCACGGTACATCTCGCGGTCGGCATCGGGGACGCTCTTGAGCTTATGCTCGAGTTCGTCCTCGGAGATCACCTTGCCGAGGATGGCGGTGTCGGGGCACTCGGTGACGCAGTCCATGCAGCCGGTGCAGTTGGACGGGATGTATTCGGGGATTTCGGGCGCGATGTTGCTGAAGTCGCGCAGCGACGCCGTGCCAGCGGGAACTAGCGACCGCGCCAGCGCCATGTCGGCCGGCAGATCCTGTTCGCCCCAACCTTCTTCGTAGCCGCGGATGACGTGTTCGTTGAATTCGCGCACGTCGAGGATCGGCAGGTTGACCATCTTGTACGGCGTATCGACGAGCGTACCAAAGCAGTTGTTATTGAAGGGATCCCGCTCGGAAGCCTCGTTCATCGACGGGGCTTTCGGGTTCCCGTTGGTCGCAATCATGGAGAGACTCCTGGAGAGAAAAAGGGATACGTATCAATCTCTGGATGGCGAGGTATCACACTGCTCAGTGGAGTCGGTGGATTGAATCAGCCAATCTCTCAAGGCGAGAGATTCCTTTGACGAGTCGTCGGGCCGTCTTGGCTAAGAGTCTGTCCCG
>JBBQPD010000864.1:0-3269 GCA_038331535.1 Gemmatales bacterium
TGGGGCGTCGCTGTGGCGTCGAAATATCTCGCCGTCGGGGCGGTGGTGCCGTGGGCGAAGGCAGGCACAGGGGCGGTCGCGACGCAAAGCCAGGTCAATATCGCCTACGGGGCGCGCGGCCTCGAACTTCTCGCTGAAGGCAAGTCGGCCGAGGAGGTCGTCAAGCTGCTAACCGATGCCGACAAGGGCAAAGACTTTCGACAACTCGGCATTGTGGACGCCAAAGGCAATGTCGCGAACTTTACTGGATCGAAATGCAACACCTGGGCGGGCGCCAAGAGCGGGACGAATTACACCTGCCAGGGAAACCTGTTGGCTGGCGAGGCCGTCGTCAATGACATGGCGAAGGCGTTCGAGGGAGCGAAAGGACCGCTGGCGTGGCGGCTGATGGCGGCCCTGGAAGCGGGCGATGCGGCCGGCGGCGACAAGCGCGGCAAGCAGTCGGCAGCCATCGTCGTCGTCCGCGACGGCGCCGGCCCCAATGGCATCGGCGACCGGTACCTCGACTTCCGCGTAGACGATCACGCAGAACCGATCGCGGAACTGGGCCGCATCCTCGCCAAGCGCGTGCGCAAGCCGTAGCGCACCCCAGGCCCGCGGCCTGGGCTGACGGAAGCGGCCCTTCAGGCCGCGACACCGGCGCTGCCTCCTTCGAGAGGCACAACCCCGATCGCCTTGCCGTTGACCTTTTCTCCCCCTTCGGATACACGTCGTCGTCGCAACGCGATCGGCCTCTCGCGCTCCCTCCACGTCAGCTTAGGGGCACTGCGATGAGCCGGAAGTCCATCCTCATGACCCTCGGCGTCGTCCTGCTGCTGCTGGGCGGTGTTGCCCTGGTCCTCGTCCTTCTCGTTCGCCACGAGCTGGAGTGGTACACACGCGCCGCCATCGCTCCGGGAGCGCACCGCGCGAAATGTTCGGACGATTTCATCCTCGAGTTCAAGGAACTGATAGATCCGTCGCCGACCGATCCCAAATGGTACGCCCAGTTCACCGACGAACAGATCAACAGTTTCTTTGAGGAAGGTCTGGTTCAGACTGGTCTCGACACGCGCCTGCTACCGGAAGGTGTGAAACAGCCGCGCGTCGCTATCGAGCCGGGCCGACTACGCCTTGCCTTTCGTTACGGCCGCGGCGCCTGGAGTTCGGTCATCT
The DNA here is from genome assembly GCA_038331535.1 of Gemmatales bacterium. GTDB lineage: Bacteria > Planctomycetota > Planctomycetia > Gemmatales > Gemmataceae > JBBQPD01. The sequence goes on from JBBQPD010000864.1 coordinate 1,156, forward strand.
CGATCGAGCTTGGTATCTGGATGGCAGCCCGCGAGCAAAACGCCATCGTGATCGAAGTGGAAAACTTCCGGGCCGGCGCCCTGCCGGTCGTCGCTCAGTCGATCCTCCAGGACGTCACGTCCGCGATCCGGCAGAATAACAGCAACATCGAAGTCACCTGGTATCGCAACCCGGATTCGGGCAAGCCCTGTGCGGTCGTTCGGTTCCTGTCCGCGGATCCGCAGCGCCCCACCGTACTACTGGACGCCGTCCAGCTCGAACAGGGCAAGATGACGATTCATTGTCGTTACAGCGATGTGAATCAGCTGCGGGCGATGCTGAACCTGCCCGCTGTCGCGCTGCGTTCCTCCAACGAAGAGTAGTTGGGAGCTGGCCGGCCAGGTTGATGACGACGTCCGCCCCATCGACCTCCGCAGCCCAATCACCGACCGTCTCGGCATCCCACCGTACCACTCGCCAAGGCGCCTTCACTGGGTTGCGGCTGAGAACCACCACCTCGTGACCGTCAGCCAACAAGGCACGAGAGAGAATCCTACCGACCTGCCCTGTCCCGCCAGGAATAACAATCTTCATGCTTCAAGTCTCAAACGGTCTACTCGGAACGACGCTTGAGACACCAACCGGAAAGGAATGCCAGGCTTAACGCAAAGGACAGCCATTCGCATCAAGTAGTGGAACGGATTGGCAACGGAAATCGCAATGGAATGCGTTCGAGGAGATTCTCGCCATAAATCTCGTCTTGGCGCAGGCGGCGCAGATGCACGTAACCGATGTGGCACGAGCAAGTGGCATTCGGACATAACCGCGGCGCGAGCGCGGCTTGCCAGTCGGGAGAATCGATGTGGCCGATCGGTTCGCTGACGAAATGACAACGACGCATCACTCCCGAACCGTCCACGGTGAAGGTCGTTTCTCCGGCGGCGCACGCCTCATCCCGGCTGGCGTGCCGTTGGTTATTGATCGGGAATAGCGGATCGAGGGCGGTCAGTCGCTCGGCGTCCTCATCGTGGTAGTAATCCGGCGTGCGCTTGAACGCATTGACCCAGAGGTAAACGTCCGTCGGAAGTTCGCGGCGGAGCTGTTCGATCTCTTCCAAATGCTCGCGCAGGCCGACGACGCCGACGCTCAGACGCACGCCGCGGTCGTACAAGTGCCGAACCCTGGCGACGAAGGTTTCGCGAGCGACTTCGGTCGGGTGGAACGTCGTCCACAGGGCGAGGCGATCGAGCCGGCAAGCGCCGATCCAATCGAGAGGGCAGGATAAATTTGTCTGAATGGCGGCCCGCTCGACGTGATCGAGCTGCGTCAGAAAAGCCAGGGCACGCTGATACCAGCGGCGAATCAACGCTTCTCCCCAGGGGGTGAAGAGAATGCCGAAACGACACTGCGTCTGCGCGGCAATCCAACCGAGGAAGTGATCCAATGCGTGACGATCGGCGGCCAGTTCGCCGTGCGTCTCGTCGCGCTTGGCAAACGGACAGTAGGCGCAGCCGTAATTGCAGCTGGAGAGTGGGCCGCGATAAAGGACGTTGTATTTCATGAGTGTGCGAACTTCTCAAAGCGGGTCCGGTTCGACGGCGAATAAAGGGCGGGGCCGATCCAGTCCGAGAGTTCCAACCCCAGCGATGTAAGGCGCACGATTCCGGCACTGCGTTCGACAAGCCCGTCTTCAATCCACGTCGCCAGCCCCGGCACGACGTCCGTCACGCGAACCTGAAATAGCTGCTCCAGTTCGGACTCAACCAGGCCCGTACAGGTCAACAACGATTGCAGGGCAAAACGCCGCTGCCGATCATCCTCGGAGAGAACGCAACCCCAGGTCGCATGACCGAAATCGGTTTCGCTCCGGCGCGTCCACTCGTCCAGGATGGCATGAACCTGGGCCGATCCGACAGCAAAGCGGCTCGAATAATGAAGATGGGTTGTATAAGAGCGTGCCCCGCAACCCAGTCCGAGCATGGCATCGGTCTGACAGCAGTAGACCGGACCGACCGCCGGCCTCGCGCTCACTTTTTGGAAGCAGCGCATCGAAACTTGTTCGTAGCCGTGTGCCAGGAGGAGGTCGCGTGCCTCGCGGTACAGCAAGCGTAAGGACTGAGCCGGTGACCGCATCA
>JBBQPD010000865.1:0-3265 GCA_038331535.1 Gemmatales bacterium
GGCCAGCCGTTCCGAGCCGACCGCGTGGTGGAATGGCAGAAACTCCATTGGCAAACGGATACGGCCCCGGCTAAGCGCCGGAAAGAAGCAGGCCCGTACACCTTGCCGCCTGCCGAGGCGGTGCATCGCATTCTCGCTGGCCTGGATGCCGGCCTCTGGAGCGATGCGGACGCGCTGGCCGTACCCCTGGAGATCTATTGCGGATCCCAGGTCGATGCCAACTCGGTGTGCGAGAGCGGCTGGCGCTGGGGGCTCCTGGCCAGGCAGGAGGCCGAGGGCCGACAGTGGTATCGCCTAGCCCCGCCTTCGGCGGCCGCTGATGCTCCGCCGGATCGGTTTCTGGCCGTCAGGGGAGAGGTCGTTACCGTGGATCTGGACACCGTGCCTTTTGAATCGCTCGAAACTCTGGTACTCATCTCCGACCAGCGGCCGGGACCCAGAGGGCAGCCGCTCTTGCTGGTCACGCCGAACCTGGTCAAGCTCGGCAGGACAGCGGACACGGTTGCGGAGCTCCCACTGGCCGACTGGCTCCAGAAGAACGCGCCGGCGTTTCACCAGGCCTTCGAGACGGTACGGCAACGCCGCGGTAAGACGATCCTGCACGAAAAACTCCTGGTCGCCCGCGTCGGCGACCTGAGCTTGAAAGTCGCACTGGAAAAAGCGCTGGGCAGACGCATCGTGCCGCTGGGCGAAGAGTTCCTCGCTTTTCCCTCCGAGGCGGTTGCCGAAGTCAAACGCATCGTGGCCCAAATGGGACACGTCGTCAAGGAGGTGGCCCCTCGTGAACCTTGAGTCCATCGACGTTGCCGCGCTGGACGTTGCCACGGCATTGCCGGACCTGCGGCGAGACCTTCACGCCTTTGTCGATTACGTCCGCACTCGCGAGGTAAAACGCTCGCACCGGGGGAACACGTTGAGCAAGGCCGATACGAAACGGCTTGCCAAGCTCTTGTCGGACCCCGACGCGGTGCGGGAAGTGGACGAAGAGGGCTCTCCGGCGTGGATCGACTTCGTGGATGAAATTGCTCTCCGGCTCGGTTTTGTCCACTACGATACCAGAGGCCAATACGCTGGACACACCAGCCAGGAGCCCTCGTTTCCGGACAACTACATCGAGTTTCGGGAGAAGCCCTACGAGCAGTTCCTCGCAGCAAAGGCCGCGAAGCAAGAGACGACGCTCCTGGAATTGCTGGTCCACGGGGGACAGGGCTCGGCCAGCGAGTTCTATCGCCAGGGCGTGCTGGGGCGGTTGGAGGGGTTCAACTTTTGGGGATCGGGGATCGGCGTCATGCCCACGCTCGATTTCCCCGCGGTCCGCCGCTTCCTGCTGGGGCTGCTGGCCGAGTGCCCCAGCGGCCAGTGGCTGAGCACAGCCTCGCTGGTCGAACATCTGAAAAAGTCCCATCGTTATTTTCTCATTCCCGCGAAACCACGTTTCAAGAACGAGCACGAGGCGAAGTACGGCCGCTACGGCAACTTCCACGAGAGCAAGGAGACGTGGGGGCACGAGATCGACATCCATGCGAGCGACCCGGACGGGTTCGAGCGGGTCGAGGGCCGATATGTCGAGCGGTTCCTGGAAGGGGTTCCGCTGGTGCTCCGCTATGTGGACGTGGCGTATGCGCGGAAGCCCTCCCAGGCCATTTATCCCTCGCTGGGCTGTGTGCAGGCCTTCCGGGTCAGCGATCGGTTGCGCCGCGCCCTTGAGGGGCGCATCGCCGAACCGCGGGTCATCGTGACTCCCAACTTCGACGTCCACGTCATTGCGGAAACGTACCCGGCGGGTATCCTCGCCCAGCTTGCGCCGCTCTGCGAAATGGTGTCGGAAGGCACGGCCATCGTCTTGAAATTGACAAAACAGAAAGTCGCGGCTGCCCGCGCCGCTTCTCCCGACCTGGACGCAGCCGGCTTGTTGCGGGCGCTATGCGGCGGCGAGTTGCCGGCGAACGTTGCCCACGAACTGTCCGCCTGGTCGGAGCACGGTGAGAAATTCGTGTTGTACATGAACTATTCCGTGCTGGAAACGGACCAGGACCTGCCTGCGGCCGATCCGTTCACGGTCGAGCGCATTGCGGCGGGGATTCGTCTGGTCCGCTCTCCCGACAAGCTCTTCGACGAACTGGAACGCCGAGAGCTCATACCGGTGCGGATAAAGCACGGCGACCAGGCTTTTACGCCCCTGCCCAAAGGCGCGCGGACCCGTTTTCCGCGCGGATCGGCCGGCCGGGAGAAGCCGCGTGAGCCGAAACCACGCGTGACACTGACCCGTATGACGCGGGTGCAACTGGTGTGTCCGGATCGCGAGTTGCTGGACAGGCTCCACGGCCTGCTTTTGGAGTGCCAGTGTCCAGCCGAGATCGATCGCCCGAACCTGACCCTTACCTACGCGAAACAGTACGAGTCCGCAGTGGCCAACGCGATCCAGCGCTTGAAGACCGATTATCGGATTGAGATCGACGATATTTCTTCCTGATGGAAAACCGGAGGGAAGGAGGACAGGATGGCAGCCACGCGATAGCCGTTGAGAGAGACTTCCGTCTGCGGATATTGATGGCCATTTTACTGTACGAAGCCTTGCGCGCGTCGGTCACATCGACCTACGCACCAGCGGGGAACCTGTGACACACTCGCATCGTTGATGGACGATCTGGTGATGCCTGTCAACAATCAGAGCATTCGGCGGAGTCCCTCTTCAAACGATACCGCCGGTTCATAGCCCAGCTCCTGCCGCGCCCGTGTGACGTCGGCGCGCGAATGGCGGATGTCGCCGGCGCGAGCGGGGCCGTGGTTGGGCGATAGCTTCGTTCCTAGCAGACGATTCAGAGTCTCGACCAACTCCAGCAGATTGACGCTGCTGCCGGTGCCGACGTTGTAGACTCGTCCCGAAGCCGAGGCCGGCGCGTCTGCCGCCTTCTGTAGCGCCTGCACGACGTCCTCGACCGCTGTGAAGTCGCGCGATTGCGAGCCGTCGCCGAAAATCGTCGGCGGCCGACCCGCTTTCATGGCGGCGAGAAAGAGGGCGATGACCCCGGAGTAGGGACTGTCCGCGCGCTGGCGGGGGCCGAAGATGTTGAAAAAGCGAAGACGAACCGTGTCGAGACCGTGACTGGCCGCGAACGCCTGACAGTACATCTCGCCCGCCAGCTTCGCCGCCGCGTAGGTCGAAAGTGGACAGAGCGGGTCGTCCTCATGCTGAACGTCCGAGGCCGGGATCCCGTAGGCGCTGGCGCTGGCCGCATAGACGACACGACGCACGCCATGTCTT
>JBBQPD010000866.1:0-3263 GCA_038331535.1 Gemmatales bacterium
TCGGCGCGGGCGGCGGGAGTGGCGATGACGGCGCCGTTGCGGCGGACTTCCCACTGGAGCCGCAGACCCCAATCGTTGGCCACGTCGCCGCGGACGACCTTGCGGCCTTCGAGTCGAATCTCGGCGCTGGGGGTAGTGTCGAACTTTTGCTCCATCGTGCTAGCTCCGGCGGGATACGAGTCTGGGCGATCACCTGGCGGGTTGATGGTCTACAGTACCACGATGGTCGCGGTGGGGCAATCGGTTTTCGGGGATTTGTGGCGTTTGAAGAAGAGGTTCCCAGGTCGTCGGCCTGGGCTGACGGAAGCGGCCCTTCAGGCCGAAGGCTCGGCGGCTCAACGGACATGGTGGGCGATTCGTGATATACGGTTCATTCCCGCGCGATCCGCGCCAACGCGCGCAGCACCTTCGGATCGATGCCGTCGCTTTCGAAGCGCACCGAGCCGTCTACGAACAAGGCGTTCATGCCGCCGGCGTGGCAGCCTCCGAGGGGAGCGTTGAGGCCGATCAGGCGATCGTCGTCGGGGATGCCGCGCACAGTCGGAAAGCCGGCCGCGATCCAGGGGCCGTTGTCGGCAGCGGTCTCCAGTGCCATCAGCGTGTAGCTGATGCCGGCGCTCACGTCGTTGCGCCGGAGCACGCGGTCGTAGCCGAAGAAGCCGGCATTCTCGTCCGCCAGCTTCAAAGAGGCGGCGTCCGCGCCGACGCCGGCACAACCGACGTAGTGCGTCGGCGCCGGCCGAACGGGCGGATGGTAATTCGGATTGTTCGGGCACAGGAACACGGACAGGACCGCGTCGCCGGCGACGGCGTTGGCCGGGTCGTCCCAGCCGCGCTGGAGATCGATCAGCGCGTGGACGTCCTGCCATTTCTTGCCGGCCGGGTGTTCCTGGTCGAGAGCGGCAAGGATGGCCGCGTTCCAGCTGAGGCGCTCGGCGACCGGGAGAGCGCTCGGAATGGCGGCGGGCGGAAAGGTCTTGGCGGGCGAGCTATCGTGATAGACGTTGATGGCGAAGCCGATGCGGCGCAGGTTATTCTGACACTCGATTTGCCGACTCGACTGCGCGAGATGAACGAAGATGATGACGATGAAGCCGAACAGGGAGAGCAGCGTTGTTAGACCGCCGAGGACCATGCCGGCGATGGCGAGGCGCCGACCGATCAGCCGGCCGTCGCTGGCGTTGATGGCATAGAGGGCGCGATAGCCGACGAAGAGCGCCGGCACGCCGGCGACGAGCGGCAGCCGCAGCGACGCGACGCCGAGCGCGAGGCTCGTCAGCGCTGCGAGACTCGGCTCCGAGCGGGTGCGGCCGGGCTGGGGGTCGGTCATGGGATGGTCTGCATGGTCAATGACAATAGTCTGTCAACGAGCCGCGACCGTCAGGGAGCGCTGGTAGAAACGCTCCCTGACGGTCGCGGCTCGTTCAACACAAGTCGCTACTTCCCCTCCGGCACGTCAACCTGGACGGCGTGCAAAATCTCCTTGCTCTCTTTTTCTTGAATCAGCGCCACGACCTTGAGGCGCTTCAGGTCAAGCGGCCGTTCGTCGTCCAGGAACGGGTCGTCCTTGTTCGAGTTGTCCAGATAGTCGGCGAGCTTCTTTCGCAAATCGCTCACGGAGACGGTGAACGAGTGCGGCACCGGGTCGCCCTTCGCGAGCTTCACCTCCATGTCGCCGAGGACGGCGCGCACGACGTGATGGTGCAAGCGCTGGCCGTTGCCTCCCGGATAGCGGACCACGTCCTCGATCAGTAGCACGTGCATTCGGACCGCGTTTTTGCTCGCTAGTCCCGTCAGCGCCGCGGTCGCCACAATCTTGTCGCCGTCGCGCTTCACGGCGAGATCGAGACTGGCCTTCGCTTCGCCTTCGAGAGACTTGTTGATCTGCGTCGTCAGCTCCTTGTAACCTTCCTGTGCGGCTTGCGCAGGACCGCCGATCTCCGGGCCTTCCTTGCCGTTGACGATCGTCGTCGGCGTCGCCTCGACGCGATAATAAGCGCTGCGCAGCTCGGCGTCGGCGTTGGTCAGCGGGTCGGGCCGCGGGACGTGCAGGTGATACTGGAGCAGGACGACCTCGCTCGGCTGGTACGTCTTCAGCAGGGCGTCGAAGGCGACGTCGGCCGCCACGCACGGCGGGCAGTGGGCGCCGGTGAATAGCTCGACGACGGCGACGCGCTTGCCCTTGTCCTTGCGGACGGCGAACGGCTCCGTCTTGAATGGCACCGCATTTTTCTCGAACTCCGCGTCGAGGGCTTCGTCGAGTTTGGCGATGCGTTCCTTGACGGTCTTGAGAGCGAGAGCGTCGGCCGACTTGTCCGATTTGAAGAGAGCGGCGGCAAGTGCCTTGAGCGTGCCGAGCTGCCGGGCCGACGGGTCGGCCTCGGTCAGCAGCTTCTCGGCACGGCGGGCGATGGCGAGGGCCTCTTGAGTACCGCCGTCGTTCCGCTTCGCCAGCGTGCGGGCGGCCTGGATGGCGGCGTAAATCTCCATCTCGCGTCCGAAGCCGGCGGCGACGCGGACGTAATCCTCCGCCGCGCCGCGCGCGGTCTTGAGATCGGTGTCGCCCTGGCCGTATTGCTGCCAGACGCGCTGGACGGCGGCGAATGCGACGGCCTTACCGGGATGTTTCTCCAAAATGTCCTTGAGGGCGCGGGCGCGTTCCTTGTCGTCCTTGCTGCTGAGCTTCTTCAACAAGTCAGCCCCCTCGGTCGGCGTCGCGGGGTTGGCCTGGTCCAGCTCGTTGTCCGTCGTCTTCTCCAGAGTGGCGACCTCGTAATTGTTGCGGATTTCGAGAGAACCGGTCAGCACGCGCGGCCGGCGCTCGTCCTTTTTGCCGTAAGCGGCGACGTGAAACGTACTCGTGGGCGTCTTGAAGGTGAGGTGGAGCGAGCGCTCACCGGCCTGGACCGCCGTGACTTTTGCCTCGGAAAACGTGCGCGCGCCGGTGGCGACGACGGACGCTTCCGCCTTGCCGTCCTTGACCTCGACTTTGACGATCGCCAGCGCGATGTCCTGGCCCTGGACGAGCACGCTCAGCTTCCAGGTGCCGGCGACCGGCGCGCGCGCTTCCTGCGCTGGCGCGCCGCCCGCCGCGATCAGCGCGACGGCAAGCAGTATCGCCGCACTCCGCGTATGCAGTTGACGCATCGAAAACTCCTGTTCAGAAATAAGCCTCTTACGAGCCGCGACCGTCAGGGGGCGCCGGCGCCGGACGGTCCCGGTCGGGGGCGGCACGGAGAAAATCGATAACCACACGCCACACA
>JBBQPD010000867.1:0-3255 GCA_038331535.1 Gemmatales bacterium
ACTTCGTGCGCGGCTCCTTCACGCCCGCTTACTTCGTGCGCGGCTCCTTAACGCCCGCTTACTTCGTGCGCGGCTCCTTAACGCCCGCTTACTTCGTGCGCGGCTCCTTAACGCCCGCTTACTTCGTGCGCGGCTCCTTGATTCCCTTTGTGGTGAGTTCGCTCAACTCAGGTCGCCCGCCGTGACCCGCGCCACCTCGTCGATCGTCGTCTTGCCTTGCAGCACCTTGCGCCAGCCTTCTTGCCGCAGCGTCACCATGCCTTCCTTCAGCGCCTGGTTGCGGATGGCGTTGGAGTTGGCCCGCTGCACGCACAGTTCGCGGATCGTGTCGCCGGTAATCATCAACTCGTGGATGCCGGTGCGGCCGCGATAGCCCGACTGGCGGCACGACCGGCAACCGGTGCCCTTCCAGACAGTCACAGTCCCGTCCGCGCCGCGCGGGAAGTCGCTTGGCAAATCGAGCGGATCGTGATCGTATTGAATCTTGCAATCGGGGCAGATCGTTCGCACCAGCCGCTGGGCCATCACGCCGATGACCGTGCTCGATACCAGGAACGGTTCCACGCCCATGTCGGTAAGGCGCGTGAAGGCGCTCGGCGAGTCGTTGGTGTGCAGCGTGCTGAACACCAGATGGCCCGTGAGCGACGCCTGGATGGCGATTTCCGCCGTCTCCGTATCGCGCATTTCGCCGATGAGGATCACGTCCGGATCGTGGCGCAGGATCGAGCGCATCGCCGCGCCGAACGTCAGGCCGATCTTGGCGTGAACCTGAATCTGGCTGATGCCCGGCTGTTGATACTCGACCGGGTCTTCGACGGTGATGATCTTCGTCGTGGCGTCCTTGATTTCATTCAAGGCGCTGTAGAGCGTGGTACTCTTGCCGGAGCCGGTCGGGCCGGTGACGAGGACGATGCCGTGCGGGTGTTCGATGAGCTTCTTGAAGCGCTCGTAAATGTCCGGCTGCATGCCGACGCCCTTGAGGTCGAAGACCATGCGGCCCTTGTCGAGCAGACGCATGACGATGCCTTCGCCGTGGACCATCGGGATGATCGAGACGCGGACGTCCACCTCGCGGTTCTGAACGCGCATCTTGATACGGCCGTCCTGCGGCAGACGCTTCTCGGCGATGTTGAGCCGGGCCATGATCTTGATACGGCTGATGATCGCCGACTGAAACCGGCTGATTTCCGCGTGCAGCGACTGAATCTGCAGGATGCCGTCGATGCGGTAGCGGATGCGCAGCGTCCCCTCTTCCGGCTCGATGTGAATATCGCTGGCGCGCTCGTTGGCGGCCTCGATCAGGATTTCGTTGACGAGCTTGACGACGGACGCTTCCTGAGCCTGCTTGGCGAGTTCGGAATCGTCGGCCTCGATGTCTTCGAGCAATTCGACGCCGGACGATTGCCGTTCCTCGATCAGGGCGGAAACCGTGTCGCCGCCGACGCCGTAGTGCGTCTTGATGAAGCGGGCGATCTCGCGCGGGCTGGCGAGCACGGGCGTGATCTGCAACCCGGTGAGCATTTGCAGCTCATCGAGCGCGTTGACGTTGAACGGATCGCCGGTGGCGACGGTGAGGGTGCCGTTCTTCCGGCTGAGCGGCATCAGGGTATGTCGATGGACGATCTTGAGCGGGATCGACTTGAGCACGTCGGCTTCCACGTCCATCTTGGTGAGATCGACGAGTTCCATGCCGAACTCGTCGGCGAGGGCGGCGAGGACGTCTTCCTCCTTGGCGAAGCCGCGTTCGATCAGGACTTCGTGCAGCGGCCGATTGGGCGCGGCGGCATGCGCCTCCGTTACGCGCGGCAGAATGTCCTGGGCCAGAATCCCTTTGCGGACCAGACGTTGCAACAGCTGCATGAAGGCCTCGGATCGGGGCAGAACGGGAGCGTGGGCCGGGTGGATGGTATAAACCCTTTGATCTGTCCAGAGTAACGCGGCCGCGGGAGGTTGTCTACGGTGCAGTCGATCCAAAGCAGGATAAGATGCGCCCGAAGTATCGACAGGAACGATTGCTCCGGATTGGACAGCCTGAAGGACACAGGTATGATGAGGGCGTTCCCAGGGAGGCGGCGAAGGGAGGACGGCCCCATGAGCGTGAGTGTGGTCTTGCAGCCCGAAGACGTGCAAATCCCGGCGTGGGTTGTCGATCTCGCCTCATTCCAGCGCTGGGTCGAGTCCGACGACTTCCCCGAACAGGGCCGTATCTGCTACTTCCAGGGCGAGGTCTGGGTCGATAGGAGCGAACAACAGATATTTACCCACGTCCGCGTCAAGACCGAGTTTGGCCGGGTGCTGGGCAACCTGGAAAAGAGCGACCGGCGCGGCTTTTTCCTCGCGGACGGCTTGAGAGTGAGCCATGCCGAGGCGGACCTCTCGTCGGTACCGGACGGCACGTTTATCCTCAACGAGAGCATGGCAGCCGGCCGCGTTCGCTTGATCGCGGGCGCGGAAGCCGGTTTCGTCCGCGTCGAGGGCAGCCCCGACTCTCTCCTGGAGGTTATCAGCGACAGTTCGGTGCGCAAGGACACGGTACGGTTGCGACAGTTGTACTGGGAGGCCGGCGTCCGCGAATACTGGCTGGTCGATGCCCGGCAGGAACCCCTGACGTTCGACATTCTTCGACACACCGCGAAGGGCTACGTCGCCATTCGGAAGCAAGGCGGCTGGCTCAAGTCGGCGGTATTCGGCAAGTCATTCCGCTTGCTCCAGCAGACCGATCGCTTCGGCCATCCGACGTTCACACTGGAGGTGCGCTAAGAGCCTGAATCCGGCCGAGTTGTTTTGGCACCCCCTTCCGAGAGAGAGAAAATGGGGGCAGGTTCATTTGTCGCCCTCAGAAATTGAACCTGATCCCTGTTCTGGCCTCAAAGCTTCCTGACACTCTTTTTGCGCTTCAGGGAAGGGCGAAACCGCTTCCGCCACCGTTGCTCGGCTCGAAAACGCACTTCGGCGCGCACCCCGAACGGGCCGAATCAGGCCATTTCACGAAAAAGTCATTGTCCGCGCCTCACGAGTCGCCGCGACAGGCACTCGCCGGAGCCGACACGTCGGGCAGCGCGCTCAACTCGGACCGATCGAACCCCGAAACCACCGGCGCAGGCGTATCGGCACGATTACCGAACGAACCCGCGCTCGCCGACACTGGCGGCGGCGCATCCTCGAAATTACGAAACGAACTGTCCTCGTCCGCCGCGGGTGGGGCACTCGCTCCGCGCGTGCCGTCTTCTGCTGCCGTCGGCGGTGGCGGGCAGC
>JBBQPD010000868.1:0-3253 GCA_038331535.1 Gemmatales bacterium
GTCTCACACCAGCCTGAAGCGCCAGCGAAGGGCTCCGTCCGTGGCGCCGCTCCTGCGCTGGCGCTTCAGGCTGGTGTGCGGTGCTGTCGTGCCGGGGTAATAGTAAACGTACCCGTCCCTTTTTCACTCAGGCGACATGACACGGCTGACTTGGTTCTCCGTCCTGTCATGCCGTTCTCAGTCGTACCGTTTGTATCATGACTGTCGCACCGCCTGCCGCGGTCGGAGTACGTGGTATGAAATACGAGAAAAAGCGCCGCAAGATCGAACGCGAGTTCGGCGTGCCGATCGCCGGCGAAATCCTTGAACCCGAGCAGTGGACACAGACGGCGCTCAAGACGTTGCCCGCCGCCGGCCCACTCGACCTGCCCGCGCTCTTCGGCCGCTCCGCCCCGCTCGTCGTCGATCTCGGCTGCGGCAATGGCCGCTTCCTTCTCGGCAGCGCCGTCTGGCGGCCGCAGTTCGACCATCTCGGCGCCGACGTGCTGCCCGTCGTCATCCGCTATGCCACGCGCCGCGGCAACCAGCGCGGCTTGACGAACCTCCGCTTCGCCGTCTCGGACGGCCTGCGCGCCGTCCGCCAACTCTTGCCGCCGGGCAGCGCCGCCGAGATTCACTGCTACCATCCGCAGCCGTACTACGATCCCGCCCAGGTGCATCTTCGGCTCATCACGCCGGCTTTTCTGGCGCTGGTCCATCGCAGCCTGACGCCGGGCGGCCAGTTCTTCATACAGACCGACAACCCCGGTTACTGGCGTTACATCCGCGAAGTCGTGGCCGTCTTCTTCGACTTCAACGAGCGCATCGGCTGCTGGCCGGACGGGCCGAAGGGGAGGACGCGGCGCGAGATCATCGCCCTGCGCCGCGGTCTGCGCGTGTTCCGCGGGTCCGGCACGGCCAAGATCGGTCTGAGCGCGGCCGACGCGCTGTACCTGGCCGAGTCGCTTCCCCCGCCGTCGTTCGACGCCGACCGACGCTTACGCGAGCTGGACGAGTTGGAACGCCGTGTGCAGGACGACTGACGTTTTCTTTGTCGCTGCAGCTTGTCGGAAACCGGTGCGAAAGGCCGTCCTTCGTCCCATAGAATAATCGCTGATCCGCCCGGCGCCACGGAAAGGACCATCAATGTCGCTCTCCTGGGAATTGCAACAGCTGGCCGACTCGTATGGCGTCGAGCTCTCTTACCAGGATGACCGCGGCAAGCCGGTTGCAGCCACTTCGCAGGAACTGCTGTCCGTATTGAACGTCCTTGGGGCGCCCTTGCAACGTGTCGAGGACGCGGCCTCCGCCCTGCGCCAGCGCCGACAGGATTTATGCCAGCGCGTCATGGAGCCGGTCTATCTCGCGTGGGACGGCTGGCCGGGCGACGTGACCCTTCGGTTGCCCGCGCGCGATTCATCGGCAGGCAAACTAGACTGCCGGCTGGAGCTGGACGGCGGTCCCGTTCACGAATGGTCGGTTGCGCTGAGCGAGCTGCCCACGCGCGAATCGGCAGCGGTCGAAGGCGTCAGCTACGTCGTTCGCGCCCTGCATCTCATCGGCCCCTTGCCGCTTGGCTACCACCGGTTCCAGGTTCGTCGCAACGAGCAGACCTGGGAAACGCTGCTGCTCGCCGCCCCCACCCAGGGCTACACCGCCCCGCCGGATGCCCGCCGCACATGGGGCGTCTTTCTCCCCACCTATGCGATCCGCTCCGGTCGCAACTGGGGAGCGGGCAACTTCACCGATCTCGAAAACCTCATCCGCTGGGTGCAAGGTCTGGGCGGCGGTCTCGTCGGCACGCTGCCGCTGCTCGCTGCCTTTCTGGACGAGCCGTTCGAGCCGAGTCCCTATTCGCCCGCCAGCCGCCTGTTCTGGAACGAGTTCTACCTCGACCCCCTGCGCGCCCCTGAGTTCGCCGCCTGTCCCGAAGCACAGGCCCTCGTCGCAAGCCCGGCGTTTCAGCAGGGCATTCAGGCCGCGCAGCGCTCGCCGCTGGTGGAGTACAAACCGCTCATGGAGGCGAAGCGGCGCGTGCTGGAACTGCTGGCGCGCACCGCGTTCGCCTCGACCCCGGGACGCCGACTCCTGGTGGATGAGTTCTCGAAGTCGAATCCGCGCGTCGAGGATTACGCCCGCTTCCGGGCGGCCGGCGAACGACTCAAGGCGACGTGGTGGACCTGGCCGGAACGAATGCGCGGGGGCGACCTGCAACCAGGCGACTACGACGAGCAAGCCCGGCAGTATCACCTGTACGTTCAATTCCTGGCGCGCGAACAGCTGCTCGCCCTTGCCGAGACGGCGGGCAAGACCGGGCCTGGCCTCTACCTCGACCTGCCCCTCGGCGTCAACTCGGACAGCTACGACGTGTGGCGCGAGCGCAAAGTGTTTGCCCTCGGCGTTTCGGGCGGCGCTCCGCCGGATGCGTTTTTCAGCAAGGGCCAGGAGTGGGGCTTCCCGCCCATACACCCTGAAAACCTGCGGGCACAGGGTTATCGTTATCTGCGCAACTGCCTGCAACACCACATGCAGCTGGCGGGGATGTTGCGCATCGACCACGTCATGGGACTGCACCGTCTCTACTGGGTGCCGCGCGACCTCGGCCCCAAGCACGGCGTTTACGTCCGCTATCCGGCCGACGAGATTTACGCCGTCTTCAGCCTGGAGTCGCGCCGACACAATACCATCCTCGTCGGCGAAGACCTGGGCACGGTACCGCCGCAGGTTCGGCCGACGATGGAACGGCACGGGGTACGCCGTCTGTACGTCGGTCAGTTTGAGATGTCGTCCGATCCGCACAACGCGCTGCGGCCGGCTCCTCCGGGCGCCGTGGCCAGCATGAACACGCACGACACGCCGACCTTCTCGGGCTTCTGGCGCGGCCTCGACATCGACGACCGCCAGTCGATGGGCCTGCTCGACGACGACGGCGTGCGCTATGAAAAGGAGCAACGCAAAACGACGCGCGAAGCGGTCTGCACCTTTCTTCGCCAGCACAAATATCTCGGCAAGGACGCGAACGAGTCGGCGGTGCTGCGCGCCGCCCTGGAATGCATCGCGGCCGGCGACTCGGGTTTCGTGCTCGCGAACCTCGAAGACCTCTGGCAAGCGCCCGACCCGCAAAACGTCCCGGGCACCTGGCGCGAGAAACCGAACTGGCGCCGCCGCGCCGCCCACGCCCTGGAAGAGTTCGATCGCACTCCCGCCGTGCGCGACACGCTCCTGGCTGTGGACCGCGTGATGAAGGGACAGGCGAAAAAATTGTGACGCCACG
>JBBQPD010000869.1:0-3249 GCA_038331535.1 Gemmatales bacterium
CGGGCCGCCGGGGACTGTCCCGACGACCCGCTGGCGACCAATCGTACTCGACCGGGAAGACGATTACCAGGATCGACCGGGCCCGCCGCGCTGCGGGCCGAACGACGGCCTGTGGTCGCCGCCCCAGCCGCGGTGATCGAAGCGATCATCGCGACCGCCGCCGAAGCCATGCGATCTGCCGGGCATCGATGGACCATGACCGCCGCCGAAGTGCGAGAACTGCGGCGGCGAGAAGGAGCCGCGTCCGCCGCCATGCTGATGCGGCCTCATGCCGGGACGGCCCGACGGCGCGCCGCGGAAACCCAGACCGTGGCCGCGCTGATCGCGGCGGCCCATGAACGACCAGGCCGGAGCGCGATGGCTCTGCCCACGCCCACCCTGATGGCCGAACGCCGGCCCCGAGCGACCGCCGCGGCCGCCGGAGTGACTGGCACGGCCATGTTGCGGACAGTGACCATGCCCGCCGCGGTTGCCGCCAAAGGAAGGACCACCGCGTTGTCCGCCACGGAAGGAGGGCTGACTGCGGCCGCCGCGATGATCTCCGTGAGCGGACGGTCCACCGAAACCGCCACGGCTCATACCGCGGAAGGAAGGCTGACCACGCCCGCCGCGATCATTGCCCCGAGCGGATGGCTGTCTGTGGCCGCCGCGCGGTTCGGGACGGAAGGACGGTCCGCCGCGCGGCGCGTCGCGGAAGGACTGAGCGCCCCGGCCGCCGCGCATCTCGTTCCGGAAAGACGGCGGCGATCGGTCTGCACTGCGCCCGCCGGGAGGTGTCGAACCGCGCCAGTTGCCTGCGCCGGTCGGCGGCTGCTGTTCGCTGGGCCGGGCTGTGGATGGCTTCGGCTGCTCGCGCGCGCCGCGACGATCGCCCATTTCACGCAGGTAGCTTTCAACCAGCCGACGAATACCATCCTGGCTCGGACCACGGCCGGCCGAGCCGCCGGGAGGCGTGCGCCGGTCCTCCGCTTTCGGCTGTTCGCGCGCGCGATCGGGTTGCTGCGCCCCTGGCCTGCCGAAGCCGGGAAAGCCGCCAGGACCAGGTCCGGCACCTGGACCATCACCCCTGCCGGGTTGGCCGAAGCCGGGAGGTCCGAAGGGAAAACGAGTCCCGTCGCCGCTCGAGCGGCCGCCGCGTTTGTCGTCGCTCTTCTTGTCGGCATCGCGCGGGTCTTCGCGCCGGGAGCGATCGTAACCGCCGGACTTGCTGTCCCAGTCGGGGAAGCCGTAAAAGCCGCGTGAGCGATCGGGCTGAAGCTGTCGGTCGCCACGGCCATCACGTGCCGAAACGGATTCGGCCGCCGGAAGGGTCGCGGCCAGGAGCAAGGCTGCCCCCAAACCCAAACCGATCCTGCGTAGTTGGATCATGTATTCCTCCTCGAGTAGAGAGATTCTCCGGAACGGTCTCCGGAGTGGTTCGAGACGGTGCTGCGCTTCGCGAGCACCTCGCTCAGCGGTCGCCGTGCGGCGGGGCGAGGCGAACGTCTCCGTGGAAGGGAGCGCCCAGCATCTCTTTCCACTGCTCGCGTTGCTCGCGCGTCAACACTTTCAGCACCTTTTCATTAACCTGCTTCCCATCCATTTCCGGGCGGCGGCCGCGCTCCGGTTCCGGACGGTGGCCGCGTTCGCCGTGCTCGTCCCGTTCGCCGTGCTCGCCGCGTACCAATGAGTGAGCGAGCGGCGACAGCATCGCGGCGAAGATGTCCCTTTTTTGTTTCTCTGTCAGCTTGAGTGCTTTCGCCGTCTCGGCGTCGAGCAACGCCTGCGGGCCGCGCGACTGGCGGACGATCTGTTTCAAGCGCTCGGTCTGCGCCGGCTTGAGCATGTCGGCCACCACCTTGTCGGCTGCGGCCAGTGCCTTGTCGGTAGGCTTATTTCGCCAAATTTCCATCTGCCTCGCCACCATCGCGGCCTGTTCCGCGGAGAGCTTAAGGTCTTTCTGTACCGCCGGCTGGACCAGCAGCGGCAGCTGGATGAGACCGCGTGGCGGGCCGAAGATGCCGCCCAGAGAGAAGCCGGGTTTCCCGCGTGAACCGGCCGCCTGCTCGCGCATCGCCTTGTCGAACGCGGCCCGCGCCTTCGCCTTTTCGCCAAGCTCTTCGAGAATGTTCGCCACCTGGAACTTCGCCTCGAGCAGCTCGTCCGTGACCGCTGGATCGTCGCCGCTCCGCACGATGAATTCTTCGTAATAGTCTTTCAACTCGATGAGCAGCTTGCGGCGCAACTCTTCAAACTCCGGTTTGCCGGCAAGCTCTTCCACTCCGAAGCGCGTGAGAAAGTCCAGAAACTTGCGCGCCTCAAGGTAATTGCTCTCGGCGCGGTTGCGCTGGGCGGCCTCTTGTTCCAGGGCCTCTTTGGTACGTTCCTGTTCTTTTTTCAATTCGTCATACGCGGCCACAGCGCGGGCCTGTTCCTTCTTCAGCTCTTCGCACGAGGCCAGGGCCCGGGTCTCGGCGCGGGAGACGAGCCAGGTCGTCGCGGCCAACACCAGGACCGACGCGGCCAGACCGAGCAGCGCCGCGACGACGACACGCCGGTGCCGCCTGGCCCACTTCAGGGTGCGCTCGCCCAGGTTGGGCGGACGCGCCTGCACCGGCCGATCTTCGAGGTAGCGGCGCAGGTCGTCCGCCAGCTCCTTCGCCGATCCGTAGCGGTCCTCCGGGAGCTTGGACATCGCCTTCAGGACGATGGTTTCCAGCTCGAACGGCACGGCCTTGTTGAGCCGATGAAGCGCCACCGGCTCTTCGTCGAGGATTTGCCGCAAGCACTGCTGCCGATCACGCGCGGGGAAGGCGGGCTGATTCGTCAGAAGTTCGTAAAGCGTCGCGCCGAGAGAATATACGTCGCTGCGCGGGTCGATCACCGGCTTTCCGGCGGCCTGTTCGGGACTCATGTAGCGGAGCGTGCCGACGGTCTCGCCCGGGGCTGTGATGGCAGGAGACGACTGCACGCGGGCCAGGCCGAAGTCGGTGACCCACAGGTTGCCGCGGCCGTCGAGCAGCAGGTTGGCGGGCTTGACGTCGCGGTGAACGACGCCCATCTGGTGGGCGTATTCGAGCGCCTCCGCGGCCTGCACGCCGAGGTTGGCCGCGAGATGAAAGAACCGTTGGCTTTCGACCTGTTCCTGGGTCGCCGAACCGGCGCGGGCGCGCGTCTCGGCATCCGGAGCGGTCGGTTTGGACGTGCGGCGGCGCGCGTCGATGACGGCCGCAAGCGTTCGGCCGTCAATGAGCTGCATGGCGTAATAAT
>JBBQPD010000870.1:0-3242 GCA_038331535.1 Gemmatales bacterium
CGTGGTCAACACGCCGCACAAAGCGCTCCCTGACGGTCGCGGCTCGTGGCAGACGATACCTTCTGGGACAGACTCTGAGAGCTGGCGGACAAAACCTCGGAGCGTGGCCATCCGGGCCGCAGTGCGGGATGGATGAACGCAGCTGACAGCGGATCAAGAACTCCGGCGAAATCTATGGGAAAATGCGCGTGTCGCGCCGAACGGAGGCGCTCGGCGGAACGTGGCAGCTGCGGCCGCCAGGGGATCAGTCTGGGGCAAATAAGAATTTTATGCAAGTTTGTCTTGTTCGGGAGGCGAAACAGCCTATGATAACATGGATCGATGAGGGAATAGTCAGTGTTCGGCCTCCCTTCGCCCAACGAGAACTCAATAACCGACGGGAGCTGCTGAAAGCCGTTTTCACTAGACTCCTCTTCATCGCCATACAAGATTTAACGTAGAAACGTTTCCTGATGACGTCGTCTCAATACTCTCTTTCGCCGCGTGACGTGCAGGAACCAGGCGATTCAGAGTCACTCACTATCGTTCCCTTTCTCTCTGAGGTCTGCTTCATGAGTCGTTTTCTCTCTCTCCGGCTTCCCCTTCTGTTCGCGTTCACGCTCTGCCTGATTGGAGCGACGGGATGCGGCGGCGGCGGCAAGAAGTTGGTCGTCGTCAAGGGGAAGGTCGTGCTGCCTCCCAAGGTCACCCTCGTCAAAGAGCAAGGGCAAGCGGACTCGATCCAGATTACATTGACCCCGGCCGACGGGAACGATGCCAATGGCGCGGGCGGTACCGCGAACGTCGATGACTTCACGTTCACTCTCATGGGCCCCAAGAACAAAGGGGTTCCGGCGGGCAAGTACAAGGTGGCGGTTGCCGTCGTTCCATACTCCGGCAGGCCGGACGCAGCGAAACGCCAGCCCGAATTGGCTGCCGCTTTTGGAGCATTCGCTCCCGGCAAAACGCCGCTTGAGGTCGATATTTCCGAAGAACCCGCGGAACAGACGATCACGATCGATCTGGAAAAGAAGACCGTGACGAAGTGACCACAGCAGCCATCATTCGTTGGCGACTGACTGAAACTGGCCGGAATTGCCGCTGAGCGACAAGCCCCGGCAGCGGGTGTCAAGGGAAAGCGGCGAAAAAACTTGCTGGTTTTCCCTTGCTGTTTGTCCGCTCGCCCATTAAAGTTCTTTCATCAACCCGAAACGGTTGACTCCTTCTCTCTCATCCTATTTGTGGAGGCTCTCTCATGCAGATTCGGAAGTCCCTGAATCGAGGGTTTACCCTCATTGAGCTGCTGGTGGTCATCGCGATCATCGCCGTGCTCATCGGCCTGCTGCTGCCCGCTGTCCAGAAGGTCCGCTCCGCCGCATCCCGTACGCAGTGCTTCAACAACTTGAAGCAGATCGGCCTCGGCTGTCAAAATTACCACGACGTCAAAGGTACCATGCCCAGCGGCGGAGTGAACACTGGTACCACCAGCCAATGGTCCTGTTTCTGGCAGATCCTGCCGTATATCGAACAGGGTAACGTCTTTGAGGCCTTCCCACCGCCGCTCGTGCCGATCAAATCCTATCTCGATCCGAGTCGCGGGCGCAGTGGTGTCGCCAATGGCGGCGGCAATTACCCCGTGAACGCGACGATCACCAACCCCAAAGGCGCGACCGCGACCTGCCCCAACGGCAGCCCGCTGACGGATTTCGCTATCAACGTCGTGAGCTTCCCGAACACGAATAGTCCCCCCAGCGGCAACCCGGCCACCGTCCCCGCGCTGGCCGCGATCACCAACCAGAACGGTTCCAGCAACACGATTTTGATTGGTGAGAAGTCGATCGACGTCGGTTACTACACCAACAATGCCTCCAGCGGCTGGGACGAGGGCATCTACTCCGGCGGTTACGGCGGCACCTGTCGCAGCGACTCTAACATCATCCGCGACACCAGCAACGGCAGCGGCAACAACAACTGGTGGGGCTCGCCTTACGAGGCTGGCGCCCCGTTCGTGATGTGCGACGGCAGCACGCGCATGATCTCCTTCGGCGCGGCCTACTCGCCCAGCTTCAAGAACGCGATGAACTGGAAGAGCGGCCAGGTCATCAACACCAGCAACTGGTAAGAAGGTCGGCCACCTCATGCCGCTGGCGGCTTAGCGGTGCCTGACCGCTAAGCCGCCAGCGGCGACACGACCTCACAACGAACACTGCGCCGAAGGATCAACGCTCTGTTGATCCTCCGGCGCAGTGTTCGTCTGTGCATTGTTATTGGCGCAAGATATACGAGCCGCGACTGTGAGGGAGCGCTGGCCCCAACGCTCCCTGACGGTCGCGGCTCGTAGAAAACAACTCCGGTTCAGATCGTCAGCGCAACTTGCCGCAAACGCCCGTCCGCTCCCGTTCGGGAGGAAGGATACGATGCTCCCGACCACCCAACGAGCCTGGTATCTGTTCATGGCCGCGAGTCTCTGCGCGGGTCTCGCCATGTTCGGCTGTGGTGGCGGCAAGCAGACGCGGAACGATCCTTCCGTCGAACAAGAAGGCGACGAGCAACCCGGCCAGGTTAATGGACCCGTCTGGTTCGAGGACGTGACCGACGAGCTTGGTCTGGATTTCGTCCACGATCCCGGTCCGACCGGCACCTACTTCACGCCGCAGTCGATGGGTTCGGGTTGCGCCTTCTTCCACGATGGCGACGGCACCCTCTGCATCTACCTGTTGCAACTCGGCGGCCCGAACTCGAAATCGTTCAACCGCCTGTATCGGCAGCAGCCCGACGGCAAGTTCCGCGATGCCACGGAAGGGTCGGGGCTAGGCGTCGCCGGCTGGAACACCGGCGTGGCCATCGCCGACGTGAACAACGACGGCCTGCCGGACGTGCTGCTCACCCAGTATGGCGGCATCAAGCTCTTCTTGAACCTCGGCGGCGGCCACTTTGAAGATGTGACCGCTGAGGCCGGCCTGTACAATCCGTTGTGGGCCGCATCCGCGGCCTTTCTCGATTACAACCGCGACGGCTGGCTCGACCTGATTGTCGTCAATTACATCGTCCTGGACTCGCAGAAAGAATGCTTCTCGCCGCTCGGCAAGCGGGATTATTGCGGTCCGTATGGGGGCGGGACGGCCGCTTGCAGCAAGTTGTTCCGCAATCACGGTCCCCGCGCGGCGAAGGAGGGGGAACCTGCAGCGCGCGTGTGGTTCGAGGACGTCAGTTTCGCATCGGGGATCGGCCGCCTGCCCGGACCGGGCCTCGGCGTGCTATGT
>JBBQPD010000871.1:0-3237 GCA_038331535.1 Gemmatales bacterium
CCACTTCCGTATCATCGCGCCGCTGGTCTCCTCCTGCCCGCGTTGCCGTGGCACAAGCGGAAGTTTGCGAACCCGTGCCGGCGAGGATGCCTCTTCCGCCGCCTGCCGGCGCTCCACCGGGCGCCGTCCACCTTGGCGCAATGGCGTAGCGTCCAGCGAAGCTTGGGAAAGGGGGAAGCGATGTAAAGGACACATCTCGGAAACCTTTCGTAGGAATCCTGTGGGTAATCAATCCCACCCGGTAGAGCCGGGCCGGCAGCCGGAAGCGAGTCTGGCGTGGCGGGGGAGCAATCCCCCCTGCGAAGCGTAGACAGCGAGCGTTCAGGCCGTGCTATGGAGCCTCGAGATCGCCTCACCCGCGGGTAGCCCTCGGTTTCGCCCTTTCGGGGGCCGTGCTGGACCACTGTAAGGCCTGGGGGTTCGGTCCCGCCGGGGTCGTAGAACAGGGCCTAGACGCATCAGGGTTCCCCAGGAACTGGAGACGCCCTGCGACTCCACCGGAAACGCGGCGTGGGGGAGCGGCCGCACCGCAACGCTCCCGGCCCTCCGGCCGGCGTCGGGCGGGACGGGAGAGACGAAAACAGACGCACCCGAGTGGTAAGGGCGGGCGAACGACAAGGAAGCCCGTCGTGAAGGTTCGCAGGGAATCGCAGCGCTCCCTAGTACCGAGGAAGCCGGGGAACCGCCGCCGTCGGGACCCGGTGGAGGGAAGGGGGCGCCGGACTACGGAACCGTTGGAGGGAAACAGGGCCGGTGCATCGAAACCGGATCCCGTGTCAACGCGACGACAGCGGATAGCGGAGCTGGCGAAGCAGTCTCCGCAGAGGGGATTCACCTCGCGAGGCCGCCACCGGGACCTCGCCTGGCTGGCCGAGGCTTTTCAGCGGACCCGCAAAGACGGGGCGCCGGGCGGGGACGGACAAACGGCCGAGGACTACAGGCTCGACCTATGGGCGAACCTGGAGTCGCTGCTCGACCGTGCCCAGTCCGGCACGTACTGGGCGCCGCCGGTGCGGCGGGTGCGCATCCCGAAAGGGACGGGGACCGAGACGCGTCCGCTCGGCATCCCCACGCGGGAGGACAAGGTCCCGCAGCGGGCGGTCGTTCTGGCGTTGGAGCCGATCTACGAGCAGGATTTTCTGCCTTGCTCGTATGGCTTCCGTCCGGGGCGGTCGGCGCATCAGGCGTTGCCAGCCTTGTGGCGGCAGACGATGGAACGGGGCGGCTGCTGGTTGGTGGAGGTGGACATCCGGAAGTTCTTTGACACTCTGGATCATGCTCAATTGCGGCTGTTTTTGCGGCGACGGGTGCGTGACGGGGTGTTGCTTCGTCGGATCGACAAATGGTTGAAGGCGGGGGTTCTCGAAGGAGGGGAACTCACGTACCCCGAGGCGGGAACGCCTCAAGGGGGCGTGATCTCGCCGCTGTTGGCCAACGTCTCCCTGCACTACGTGCTGGACGAGTGGTTCGAGCAAGCGGTGAAGCCTCGCCTCAAGGGTCGCGCCTTCCTGGTGCGTTACGCGGACGACTTCGTCATGGGTTTCGCCTGTGAGGAGGACGCCCGTCGCGTGCTGGACGTGCTGCCGAAGCGGTTCGGCAAGTACGGTCTGACGATCCCTCCGGACCAGACGCGGTTGCTGCCGTTTTTACGGCCGGATCGCTCACCCTCTCCGGCAGGCGTCCCGTCGGGGCCTCGGTCGGAGTCGTTCGACTTCCTGGGGTTCACGCACTTCTGGAGCCGGTCGAAGCGGGGTCGCTGGGTGGTGAAGCGGAAGACGGCCGGCAGTCGGCTCCGGCGTGCGGTCAAGCGGATCGGCGACTGGTGTCGGCGGAACCGTCCTTTGCCGTTGGGCGAGCAATACCAGGCATTGCGGCAGAAGCTGCGTGGTCACTTCCAGTACTACGGGGGCGTAATCGGCAACGGTCGCTGCTTGTGGTGCTTCCGGAAATGGGTCCAGGTGGTCTGGCGGAAGTGGCTGGCACGTCGGGGCGGGCAAGGCTGGTGGTCCTGGGCGCGGATGACCTCCGTCCTGGGGCGTTTCGTCTTGCCTGTTCCCCCGGGGTGGGCGCCGCCGTGCGTAGTGAATCCGTAGTCTGACGAGCCGGATGCCTTAATTGGGCGCGTCCGGATCTGTGGGAGGGGTGGGAGGCGACTCCCACCCCGACCCGGCCAAGGCCCAAAAAAAGCCTTATGTACCAACGACTTCGGTTGCGCCAAACCCTTGCGCCAAGGGGTGTTTTGGCGCAACCAATGAGCGCCCCTGAGCGCCCTTCGCCCTCGATCCCTTGGCAGGCCATCGCCCCAGCCCAGACCGCACCCGCCGCGGTAAGATCGTCTGAAGGACAAAGCGACGGGCGCGGTGCAAGACCTTGGCGCAGTGAAGCACGCACGCTAATTGCTGTTCAGCAAAGGGCTTCGGTTGCGCCAACCGCTGCGCTACATGGCGCGATGGCGCAGCCAACCGACGCCAATGAGGGGACGCATGAAAAGGAGGATCGCAGGGGAGAGGTGGGAGCTTGTGGGTCGTCAATCTTGGGCCGACGGGTAGTCGCCGCCCCAACCCGTCAATCGAAGATTGACGACCCCTTTAGAATACGCGGTATAGGGGACTGGCGCCCCTACTTCCACCACCAGCCGATAAGATCGATCCCAAAAGTGCCCGATTTCTCTTTCGCCACGGCGTCGCGGCCCGCCGGCATGTTCAGGAAGTCGGCCCACGCCTGGTAATCGGCCGGCAGGTTCTGGCCGGTGATGTCGTGCAACGACTCCGTCGCCCGATCGCGCAGGGCCACGTCCTGATCCGTTCGCAATACGTCGGCCAGGGCTTCCGTGGCCTCGTACTGTTTGTAGCGGCCCAGGGCGCGGGCGGCGGCGATGCGCTCGTCGGTCTTGGCCTGCTTGTCTTCCGTCGCCCCTTCCACGGGCGGTTCCTTTACCACTTTGACCAGCAGTTCCACCGCTTCCGGCTGACCCGTCGCCCCGAGGGCGTCGAGGGCCTGGCAACGCAGAATCGTCGCCGTTTCTGGGTTGAAGCTGCCGGCGCGGTAGTAGGCGTCCTCCAGACCGTGAACGGCCCGCGGGTCCCTGAAATTGCGGAGCGCGGCGATCGCCGCCATGCGGCAGACGACCTGGCGGTCGCTCATGGCCGCCGTGGTCAGCACGGTGACGACCACGGCCTGATCGCGCTGATCACCGCCGTTTTGCAGCGGTTCGCGCAACGACCGCAGCGCCCTGGC
>JBBQPD010000872.1:0-3235 GCA_038331535.1 Gemmatales bacterium
GGAAATGTTCGGCCGAGTTCTGGCTGAAAGCTAAAAGCTTATAGCTGTCAGCTTTCAGCCAGACTGGTTTTCCGTGGTGGCTAACCCATTGCGGCTTGGCCGCGTTCAGATTCACCGGGCGACTTACAGCCCCCGCTCGCCAGATTTTGAAACCCGTCTAAACGAAGTCCGCATCACCAAGCAACGCAAGCAGTCGATCGAGGAACGCCACCTGGTCCGGGTGAAGGCGTTGCCGCGCCGCGTCGAGCGGGACAAACTCGGCGCGGTCCACTTCCCAGGATGCGGGGTGCGGGTCGGCATCGACGGGAGCCGGCCCCGCGAAACAGTAGACGTGCTTCTTGCTCTTGCTGTAAACGATGTGGCCGAGGTCGATGAGGTCTCCCGCCTCGACGCCGGCCTCTTCGCGCGTCTCACGGCGGGCGGTCGCTTGCAGGTCGGTCTCCGCCGGGTCGGGTTCGCCCTTGGGGATACTCCACGGCTTGTGGCGGTTGTAGTTGCCGGAGGGGTGAACCAGCAACACCTCCAGGCCAGCCGGTCCCGTGCGATAGAGGAGAGTGCCGGCGGATTGTTTCATGGGGAGTCTTCGTGCGGACGAATTCGGGAAAAAAGATTCAACACTCCACCAAGCCCGCCAACTCCGTCCGCAGCCGCCGCAACACCCGGCTTTTCGCGAGCAGCACGGAGTTGTGCGACATCCCCAACTCGGCGGCGACGACGGCGGCGGGGATGCCGTCGAGGACGTAGCGGCGGAATGCCTCCCACGTCGCCGGTTCCACGTCGCGGCGCACGATGCTCATCGCCTTGCTGGCGAGGTGGCGATCGTGTTCGCGATCCCATTCCTTGCTCAGCGCGCTGTCCGGACATTCGAGCTGGTTGAGGCGGTCGAGGATGTCGCTGTCGCCGGTCGCGGCGGGACGGGAGCGGCGGGCGCGGAAGAAGTCGCGCAGCCGATTGGCGAGAATGGTGCGCAGCCAGGAACGGAACGCGCCGGGACCGGCGCGGCGGAAATGGCCGACTTCGCGCACCACGACGGTCAATGTCTCTTGCATGAGGTCGGCGGCGTCGGCATCCCCCAGCCCCGCGCGCAGCGCCCAGGCGCGCAGCAACGGCTGATACAGATCGACCAGCCGTTGCCAATCGGGGTCCGTAGGCCGGTCGGTCAGACGCTCCAGCAGGCTGAGCGAAGTTTCCATGCGCAGCGCCCCGGGCGTCAGGGTTTGTCTTTGGCCGGTAGTTCGGGCAGACCCCAGACGACCACGTCGCTCCTCTGGTTGGATGCGCAGGCAGCAACAAACCGACCATTGGCGGATATCACCAGGCATTTCGGCTGGAAATCGCCTGCGGAGAAGCGCGCGACTTCTTTTCCTGAGACCAGGTCCAGCACGCACACGGTGCCGTCGGAGAAGGAAAACGCCATGCGCTCGCCGAACCGACGACCATAAGCCGTGGCCGATCCGAGATACTCGCCACGATTCGGCTTTTGTAGTGGAATCGTCCGAACCAACCGGCCGCTGCTGATTTCGTAGATGGGGATCTGTCCTTCCACCGGGTCTCGGCCCATGACCTCGCGGCCGCCGGGCAACCGATACTCCGGGACGATACCGGTGCGTTTCTGAAACTCCGGTATGTCCTCCGTGCCCCAAGTCTCCGTCCACGAGACGAAACGGAGAGGGGCGGACTTGAGCCGTTCGCCGGTGGTCAGTTCCCATACCTGGAACGCCCCATCGGCGTCACTCGTGATGACGGTACGACCGTCGGGCGACATGCGCAGACTCTCAAACCCGTTTGGGTGCCGGCCGAACGTGCGGAGCACTTTCCTGCTCGCCGTGTCGTGCAAGCGCAGGCAATTGCCAGCCTCGTCCCGAGGGATGGTGATGACCAGCTGTTTGCCGTCCAGAGTGAATTGGCCGAGCCAGCTGCCGGCCCATTCATGAACGACCTCTCCCGTGGACACGTTCCAGACGCGCACGCCGCCCCAGTGCATTGACAGGACCAGCCGGCCGTCCGGCGACAGGTCCACGCCGCTCGTGACCGGTGCGTTCTCCCAGTGCTTCCGGAGCACCTCGCCTATCTTGTCGCCGACGGCCGACTTCACGACGACATCCGGTTTCTTCTCCACGCGCTCAATTCGGACCAATACTTCCTTGCCGCGCGAAACGACAATAGGGCCGTCTGTCATTACTTCGATCCCCTCCGGCTTGTTCTTGATCGCGACATCGTAAGTCCCCGTCGGCACGCGAACGCGCTTGTTTGTCTTCGTGTCGATGATCTCGACTTCCTTGCCGCCCTTGAGCAAAACGATCTCAACGTCCGGACTTTCGACATTGATGACGATGTCGCCCTTGTCCGTCTGAATGCGATAGACCGCGACGGCCGCGACGAAGACGCCGATGCCCAGCAGCGCGGCCGCGACGACGCGCCAGCGGCGCCGCGCGGGCGGTTTCGCACTTTCGACCGCATGCAGCGCCGCCACGACCGCCGCGGGTGTTTGATAGCGATCGGCAGGCTTCTTCGCCATCATCTTCGCCACGACGGCGGCCAGCGCCGCGGATACTTCGGGACGCCGCTTGCGTACCGACTCCGGCTCGCTGTGCCGATGGGCGTCGAGTTTGCGCAACACCGAATCGACAGGGAACGGCACTCGTCCGGTCAGCAAGTGGTACAGCGTGCAGCCGAGCGAGTAGACGTCGCTGCGCACGTCGGCCGAGCGCGCATCCTCGGCCTGCTCGGGGGCGATGTAATCGGGGGTGCCCATGACGACGCCGCCGCCCGTCAGGCCGCCGTTGGCGCGGTTGGCGTCGGCCAGCACGGCGAGGCCGAAGTCGAGAACCTTGACGACGCCGTCGGCCGTGCGCATCAGGTTTTGCGGCTTGACGTCGCGATGCACGAGGCCGCACTCGTGGGCGTGCTGCAAGCCAAGCGCCGCCTGGCGCACGGCGTCGCACGCCTCGGCGACCGGCAGCGGGCCGCGGCGGCGCAGCTCGTCGGCGAGACTGACGCCATCGAGGTACTCCATCGCCAGCAGGTGCGTCTCGCCAACCTGTTCGGCGTCGAAGGCGGTGACGATGTTGGGATGCGCGAGCATGGCGGCGGTCTGCGTCTCACGGCGGAAGCGCTCGGCCGCCCCTGCCTTGGCGACGAACTCGGGACGGATCACCTTCACCGCCACCTGCCGTCCCATGACGCGATGTTCGGCCAGCCACACCGCCCCCATGCCGCCGCTGCCGAGCCGGCG
>JBBQPD010000873.1:0-3233 GCA_038331535.1 Gemmatales bacterium
CGCCAATCGTCCCAGAGGTGATTGGGGACGTCGCGCCAGAGCGGATGGCGCCTCGGACTACCGGGAGGTTCTTCTTCGTCGAAGCCGGCGGCTTCCGTAGGGATGTGCCGCGGTTCGAGCCCGGTGCGCTCTTCAGAATCACTCATCTCTTAAGAAGCCTCCAAGGGTTGTAGATAGACTGCCGACCGTCGTTCCGAGGCTATTAACCTGCGGAGGAGGCTTGCAGCTGCGAGGGGAGCGTCCCCTACAACGCGGATGCTACCGCGATGAATATAAAATACAAGGGCATCTGTTACCGATTTACCTTTTCTGATCGATATTTTTCCCCGGAGTCACCCAAAACGGACAAGTCCACCCATTTCCCCCCCGATCAGCCAATTCGGACAGTTGAGGGAGGAGAAAATTCGGACGACTCGTTCGAGCCGTCACAGGTGGTGGTGTCGATATCGGCAGAAGAGGCGGAGGAGTTGAGCGAATCTTCGGTATCTCCCCGCGCGGGGAGGTTCCCCGACCGTTAGTCGGATGCCAAACTCCTCTTGTGTCCTCCCC
The DNA here is from genome assembly GCA_038331535.1 of Gemmatales bacterium. Lineage (GTDB taxonomy): Bacteria > Planctomycetota > Planctomycetia > Gemmatales > Gemmataceae > JBBQPD01. Next base: position 550 of record JBBQPD010000873.1, read on the forward strand.
GGCTGTCGCTATAGTCCCGCCCGAACCACAGGGGTGTAGTGCGTCTCTCGATCAGCAGGGGATCGCGCAATGAGCGGACAGTTTCTGTGCAGGCCGACGTTGACCGTGTTGCTCGCCGCGGCGTGCGGGTGCGGCTCGGACCGAGTGCAGGCACTCGTCCCCGACCTGGACCTCGCGCGGGCCGTGGCCGCCGCCGGTGCCGGGACGGACGCCGACGAAGTCGCCCGCGCCCAGAAGCCGGACGACCAGGCGAAGCCGGCGACGCCGCCCGTCAAGCTGCTCGACCTGCCGCCGGATCGCCCCGCCGACGTGGCCAACGCCCCGGCCGTGGCCCGCATCATCGCCACCGTCAACAACGAAGCCATCCTCGAAGAAGAGATTCGCGCTACCACCTATAGCGCACTGATGAATGTCCGCCGACTACCCGAACCGGAGCGCACGCGGAAGACAAATGAAATCATCAACGCCGCCCTGACCCAGATCGTCGAGCGCGAGGTCGTCTTGCAGGATCTTTTCAAGCGGTTCGGCGAGAAGGGGCCGTCTGGGAAGCAGGGAGTCAAGATCATCGAAAAGCTGAAGGAAGGTTCGGAAAAAGAGTTCGAGCGCCAGGTGCTCAAGGCCATGCGTCAGTCCGGCGAGTTCAAGAACGAGCAGGATTTCAAGGACTATTTCCGCGCCCAGGGCATGTCGCTGGAGATGGTTCGCCGTCAGTGGCAGCGCAGTTTCATGGCGATGGAATATCTGCGCAACCGCGCCTTCCCGGCAATCGACGCCGGCACCGGCCACCTCGCGCTCGTCGAGTACTACGAGAAACATCCGGAAGAGTTCAAGGTGGACGACAGCGTCGTCTGGCAAGACCTGTTCGTGAATGCGGCCAGGCATCCGTCGCGCGAAGCGGCGCGGGAACACGCCGAGGCGCTGGCGGAGCGCATCCGCAAGGGCGAGGAGTTCGCGACATTGGCCAAGCAGTACGACAACGGCGACAGCTCCCTGCGTAAGGACGCCGAGGGCACCGGCCACCGCTTCAACGAGGTCCGGCCGTCCGAGGTCGCGGAAGTGCTGTTCCGTCTGCGCGACGGCGAGGTCGGCCCGCTAGTCGAGCTGGCGACCGGCTTCCACATCGTCCGCGTCATCCACCGCGACGTCGCCGGACAGCTGCCGTTTGACGAGAAGGTTCAGAAGCAGATCAAGGAAAAGCTGCGCAACGACATCGGCCAGCGCGAAATGAAACGGCTGGTGAACGAGATGAAACGCACGGCGATTATCGAATACGCGAACGGCGGGAAATGAGGAGTGTTCCCGCTTGCGGCTTAGCGGACTTACCCTCCGCTAAGAAGTCGTTTCAAAACCTGTTCTGGAGTGGCACCGGCGTCTTGCCGGTGCGGGCTAGACGCACCGGCGGGACGCCGGTGCCACTTAATCTTGTGATTTTGAAACAACCTCTTCGCCGCAAGCGGAGAAGACCGCCTGCCATTCTGACCGCCCTGCCGATTTCGCCGTGCAACATTGGCAGACCTGATCCACAACCTCGCCGAAGTTGGGTTCCCTAACCTCTTTGCCCGACTTCTGTTCCGATCCAGCGCCTGTCTGGGCATGAGACTTGCTTACCCTTTCGAGATCGCTTAACGATGGAGCCGCTGCGCTCGACCCGAACGGAAACCACACGATGAACATCAAGCCATTGAATGACCGGATCGTCATCAAGCGCTTCGAGGCCGAGGACAAGTCCGCGGGCGGCATCCTGCTGCCGGACAGCGCGAAGAACAAGCCGCAGAAGGGCGAAGTCCTCGCCGTCGGCCCCGGCAAGGTCAACAAGGACGGCTCACGGCAGCCGCTGCAAGTGAAGATCGGCGACACTGTGCTCTTCACCAATTGGGCCGGCGACGAATTCAAACACTCCCACGGCGACGACGTTCTCCTGATGCGCGAAGAGGATGTGTTGGCCGTTCTCGACAAGTAACAATTGTTTTGTTTACGTTTTGCGCGTTCGCGCGAAGCGTAAACGAAATGCGATCAATATCACACGATAAACGACATTCCACCGGAGGCAACCACGATGGCTGCGAAGCAGATTGCGTTCGACCAGGAAGCCCGCGAAGCGATGCGCCGCGGCGTCGCCAAACTGGCCAGGGCGGTCAAGATCACCCTCGGCCCGAAGGGCCGCAACGTCATCATCCAGAAGAGCTTTGGCTCGCCGACCGTCACCAAGGACGGCGTGACCGTCGCCAAGGAAATCGAGCTGGAAGATAAGTACGAGAACATGGGCGCCCGCATGGTCAAGGAGGTCGCCTCCAAGACCAGCGACGTCGCCGGCGACGGCACCACCACCGCCACCGTCCTGGCCGAGGCGATCTACAACGAAGGCCTGCGCGCGGTCGTCTCCGGCGCCAACCCCATGCTCATGAAGCGCGGCATGGAGAAGGCCGTCGAGGACGTGACCGAAAAGCTCGTCGGCATGAGCAAGAAGATCGGCAAGACCGACGAGATGGAAAACGTCGCCACCATCGCGGCCAACAACGATCGCAGCATCGGCGCCATCATCGCCAAGGCGATGGCGAAGGTCGGCAAGGACGGCGTCATCACCGTCGAGGAAGGCAAGGCCATCCAGACCTTCGAGGAGTTCGTCGAAGGCATGCAGTTCGACCGCGGCTACCTGTCGCCGTACTTCGTCACCGACCCGCAGA
>JBBQPD010000874.1:0-3231 GCA_038331535.1 Gemmatales bacterium
TTACGCCCACGCTCCCTGACGGTCGCGGCTCGTTGAACACAGTTTACGCCAGCACTCCCTGACGGTCGCGGCTCGTGGAACACAGTTTCCGCCAGCGCTCCCTGACGGTCGCGGCTCGTGGTTCACAGTTTATGCCAGCGCTCCCTGACGGTCGCGGCTCGTGGAACACAGACCGTCATTTTACCACGTTGGCGTTGAGCTTCGCCTCCTGCGTCGTCGGCGACTTGCCGTTGAACAGCGCCGTCGCCCGCACCACCAGATTGCGGCCCCCCTGCGCCGTGCCGGCCGCTACCTTGACCAGCAGCTTCACTTCGTCCTTGCCGGCCGGGATTGTTGCCTCCTCGGCGCTGACGCCCTTCGCGTCGGTTGCGACGAGCTGCACCTTAAACTCGCCGGTGAAGTCGAAGAGACGATCCACCTTCACCGTGATTTCCGTCTCCTGGCCAATCTTCAGGTTCGGCGAGTTCGGGCTGACCTTCACCGTCGCCAACTGCTTCGGCAGGATCGTGATCGTCACCGGCGGCGCGGCGATGGCCACGTTCGCCGTGCCCTTCTGCTTGCCTTCCGGGTCGCGGGAATAAGGCACGGATGCCAGGCCGCGCACCACGAAGCTGTAGGTTCCCGGCGCCAGCGTCTTCAAATCCAGGACGGCGGTGCCGTTGTCGCTGAACGACAGCGGCTGGTTGTTATTGAACGTCGTCGCCTGCTGCGGCAGCGGATTCAGCAGCGTCACCTGCACCGGTCCCTTGAACTCGCCGGCGGCGTGCGTCAACTTCAGCGTCACGGTCACTTTTTCGCCGGACAGAACCTCCGTCTTGTCCGCGTGTGCGGCAAGCTGGAACGGTGCGCCAGCGCGCACCGCTAGTGCCAGCGAGCGCGACAGCCGGGACATCGTCGCCACGTTTTGCTGGCCGACACTCCAGGTCACGTCCGCCGGACGCGCCTCGACCTCGACCGGTTTGCTGGCGATCAGCGCCTTGCCCTTGACGACGAACGTCCCCGACCACGGCGCCGCGTCTGGGGCAGCCGTCACCACCAGCGCCGCCTGCTTGACGGCGGGGCCAATCGTCTGCGGCGGACAGGTCACGCCCGGCGGCAATCCCACCGCGCTCAGCGCGACCTCGCCGTTGAAGCCGTCCTGCCGCCACACCAGCACGGAGTACGCCTGCGACGACCCCTTGTTCAGCACCACGCCGTCGGGGCCGTTCAGAGCCGGCGGCAGCACGATCAGGCGATAGTCCGGCTTCTCCGGGGTGATGCGCAGCCGATAGAGGTGTCGCGGTCCGGCCTGGATGTCGGCCTCGCGGCTCGATACCTGGAGCAAGTAGGTCGCGTCCTCCGTCGCCGTCAGCTTGTGGCGCAGCGGATCTTCGCTGCGCGAATAGAACTGCAACGGATGCAAGAGGTCCGGATTGTCGTCGAATTCCTGCACCCCCTTGGCCTTGTCCTGGCGGAGCGTGAAATACATATCGAGGTTCGAGCCGAGCCGGTCGCCATAAACTTCGATGCTGTAAACTTCGCCTTTCTTCACGGAGAAGCGGTACCAGTCGCGATCGCGCACCTTCTCGATGCGCCCGGCAATCTCGCACGGCAGCGCGACAACCTGGGCAGTCTCCGCCGTGTCGTTCGCCCCGTTGTCGAGAATCACTGGGGCATGAGCGAAGGTCAGCAGGTAGGGGTTGGACGATCCCGCGGCGTTCTTCAACCGCAGCTCGAAGCCATCCATGCCCGACATGCGCGGCGGAATATGGCCGCTATACGCGAGGTGCTGCTCCGCCCTGCCGCCGGCCGGCGGCTTGATGGTCATGGTGATCTTTTCCAGCACACGCCCATCGACAAGCGCCGACGGATCGGGAACGCCGCCGGGCAGATTACGGCCGTAGACGGTCACTTTCGACTCCTTGCCCGGCTCGACCAGCGGCGGAAAGACCGCGTCGATCCACGGCGTCGTCGAGATGGTGAGACGATAGAAGTAGTCGGGGCCGCCCTGCGTGTAGGTGAAGGAGATGACGCGAACGTAGTAGTCGCCGTCGGCCGGCAGCGCGGCGTCGAGCAGGGCGTCGTTACCCTGGTAATCGCGGTTCGTCGCCAGCGGGGAACCGGCGCGGCTGTAGAGCTGAATCTGCGGTTGCAGCTTGCTGTCGATGCTCGACGCCAGGCAACTGACGACGACGCGCTGGCCTTTTTTGCCCTCGAACAGGTAGTAATCGACGTCGATCGGCGTGGTGATGGTGCCAGTGACGGAGCAGTTGAGCGGCACGCGCTGGGCCTGATCGACGTCATTGTTCGGCTCTTTCTCCTCGATTTCTTCGAGATCGCCGACGGCGAACGCGCGCGGGTTGCTGACGCCCCACTTGCTAACGAGGCGAACGTCGTGGAGGCCGGGCGGCGCGTCGGCGGGTACGGTGACCTTGAAGCGGGCGGTGATCGGCGTCCCCTTCTGGTTGCCCTTCTTCAGGTCGGGCGTCGGCGGAGCGCTGACCAGCTCCGCCTTGACGCCGGGAACGCTGAACAGCAGTCCGTCGGCGGTATCAAGATCCTGGCCGGTCAGCGCCAGCTCGAAGCTCGTGCCGGCCTTCGCGCCGCTCGGCGCGACGAAGAACAGGCGCGGGGCGGGCATGTCCGGCCCCTGCTTCTGTTGCGACCAGACGGTATCGGGATTCGTCAGGTGAAGCAGCGCCGCGAGCAGCACGAGGCCGGCGGCGCGGCGGCAATATCGGAGTGCGGAAATCCGGTGCATGTGGTGTCCCCCCTTGGATGCCGGACAGTCAAACCAATGCGCCAGCCTAAACGGCGGGGGGACGAGCGGCAAGGGAAAAGAGAAATGAGCAACGAGGCGCGTGAAGGGTATCGAGAGGGGGTTCGTGTCTCTCGCCACGCGAATATCAGGGATCGAAACGCGCGCGCAAGGACGGCGGCAGCAGCGGACACGCTTCTTTCGGCCGGCGGAACAGGCGGTAGCGCACGGCGGCGAAGGCGTCGTAGAGCCGGTCCCGAATGGGGCGCGGTAAGAATGCCAGAAAGAAGGCCAGCACGCGCCACCAGCCGCCCAGGCGCCGCAGGATGTGCAGAACGCCGGCGGAGCGAAGCAGCAACACGCCGTCGGCCGTCAAGACGACGAGGCTGTCCGGTAGACGATGGCGCTCGGCTTCGGGAAGTCGGGCGCGGAATGTGTCGCCGCCGAGCGGGGCGTAGCGAAAGAGATCGCCGCGCCGATCCGCGGCCAACAGC
>JBBQPD010000875.1:0-3224 GCA_038331535.1 Gemmatales bacterium
CGTCTGGGGGCTGGCATTCTTCGGGTTGGCCGTGCTCATCGTGAAATTCGACCCGTTCGGCCTGACCATCCTCGGCGCCGGCTGGCTGGTCGCCCTGGTGATGGGCAGCATTCATTTGCGCATGACGCGCTGATCCCCGCACGTATCACGTTCGGCAAGCCCGCACACTTCGATCGGCGCGAAGCAGACTTTCGAGATGGGCGTTCGCGAACGGAGTTTGGGAACGTGATCGGGGAACGAGGTCGGTGCTCAAGACGCCCGTTTGCCCATGAGGTCCGACACCTTGACTTTGCCCAGGTGCTCTCTGACGAGGGCGGCGGCCTGCGCGCAGACGGCGTCGAGCTTTTTGTTGAGCGAAGGGTTGTTCGGGTCCGAGAAGGGAGCGAAGCCGCGGATGTCGCCGTCCACCGCCTCGACGATATCCAGGACGGTGATCTCGTTGGCCGGCTTCGCGAGTTTGTAGCCGCCGTTGGGGCCTTTGATCGACGTGAGCACGCGCACCGACACGAGCGGCTTGAGGACTTTCAGCAGGAAGCGCTCGAAGATGCCGCACGCCTGGGCGACGTTGTGCGACGCGATCGGCCGGTCGCTCTTTTTCACCGCCAGATAGACCACGGCGTGCAGGGCGTAATTGGATGCGCGGGTCAGTTTCATGGGTGCTATTCGGCCGCACGGCGGGCGGTCCGCTCCTTGGAGAAAAGAGACATCCTGCGGTGAGTAGCGCCGGATGGCGCGTTACGGCATCCGGCAAGGGGGTAATTCTAGGGGGGGGCTAGGGAGAGGCAATACGCCCCTCAGTCCAATTTGCGATAGTCGCTGTCGCTGAATTCGACGCCGACGACGGCGGTGGCGGCGACGAGCTTGTCCTGGTACGGCACCGGTCCGCAGCGGACATGGACGCGCCAGAACAGCTCGCCTGTGTACTCCTTCAAACGCTTGTCGAGGTCGTTGTCGTTGCCGTCGGTGCAGACGAACGTCTCGGCCGACTGGCCCGGCTTGAGGACGAGGTTCTGCCGGCCATCCACCCATTCGCGCTGCAAACGCTCCGAGCTGCCGATCGGATACCACGTCCCCGGCCCACCATAGAAACGCTGCTCCGGCCCGAGTTCCAGGCAGGTGAACGGCGGGACGCCGTTCCCGCTATATTTGCGATCGAAATAGTCCTCGATCGGCACGAAGGCGAACTGGTCGGACAGGTTCGTCACCTTCAGGTGAAGTACCAGCGATTCGTGAAGGCACGGCTTCGCGCTCCGGCCCTCTTGCTTGAGCTTGACGACCTTCTTTTCGACACGGAGCGGGGTAATCTCCAGGGAGCCGATCTTGACCGCCTTGCCCAAGGTGGTCTTCCAGTCCTCCGGCAGGGGGAGGGCCGTCCGCTCCTTTTTGGGCGTGAACGACAGGTCTTTCCTGAGCGGCGCGTCGCCGGTCAGGTCCGGCATCAGCTCCAGCTCCTTGTTGTGCGGCACCGCGAGGGCAGCTTGCAATTTGAGGTACAGGACGACGACGATGGCCGTGGCGAGGACGGCGTAGGAAAGGACCGGCAGCAGCCACAACCAGGAGATGCCGCCGCCGACACCGGCCTGACGCTGCGCCCGAGCAACGGGACTCTGCGGGTCGGACGCCCGTGCCGCCGGATCGTTCCACGGCAACGACGAGTCCGGCGACGATCCGGTATCCGCAGGAGCGGGTGTCGTTGCCGTGGGTTGCAAGTCGGGCTTTGGGGCGTCGCCGATCGGGGCACTCTCGAGGTTGGCCAAAAAGAGACTATCGGGATCGCTTTCGGGGGAATTGGGAGATTCAGCCGCGGGAGCAACGACGATTTGCTGGCAGGTCGGGCAGCGCACTTGCTGGCCGAGGAACTCATGGCTCACGCCCATCAGGCTGCCGCAGTGGCCGCACTGGAATTGAACCGTCTGCATGCCGTCACAAACCTTTGCGCTGAGAGTCGGCCACGTTCATGATTCACAACGATCATTCTAAACGAGGCCGGCGAAACGGTCCAGCAGTGCAAACGCGACCTACGATAGATCGGCTGATAGCTATCAGCTAACAGCTTTCAGCCAAACAGTGTCTGCCGCGTCAGCGCAAGTCCGTACCACCGTGCGGGCAGCCTCGACTCATTCGTTCCGAACGCTCTAAGATAGCCGTCGCGGGGTTTTCACGAACCCGGTCGATCCCACAGGAATGCGGTCCGACGGCAGGCCCGTTGTAGGGGCGTGCCCGAAGGCCGGCGAAAGGAGCGGACAGCCATGCTCACCCTTAAACTGCCCGACGGTTCCAGCCGTCAGGTTCCCCCCGGCACCCGGCCGCGCGACGTGGCCGAGTCGATCGGTAAACGCCTCGCCCAGGCCGCCATCGCCGCCAAGGTGGACAGTGCTATCGTCGATCTCGACCGCGAATTGCCCGCCGAGGGTGAGCTGACGTTTCAGCTCCTCACCGACAGGGACCGCGACGCGCTCGACGTGCTGCGCCACTCCTGCGCCCACATCATGGCCCGCGCCGTCATGCGCCTCTTCCCCGGCACGCAGCTCGCCTTTGGGCCGACCACCGACAACGGCTTCTACTACGACATCGATTCGCCGACGCCGATCCGCGAGGAGGACTTCCCGCGCATCGAGGAGGAGATGAAGAAGATCGTCAAGGCGGCCGAGCCATTCGAGCGCTTCGAGCGGCCGCACGCCGAGGCGCGCGGGTTGATGGAAGACCTCAAGCAAACGCTCAAGGTCGAACACGTCGAGGAACTGAAAAAAGAAAACGCCACGCTCAGCTTCTACCGCCAGGGCGAGTTCCTTGACCTGTGCCGCGGGCCGCACATTCCGCACGCCGGCAAGGTCGGGGCGTTCAAGGTGCTGAGCATCGCCGGGGCATACTGGAAGAACGACGCCAACAAGTCGCAGCTCCAGCGCCTCTACGGCACCGCGTTCTTCGCGCAGAAGGATCTCGACGAATATCTGCGTACCATCGAGGAGGCGAAGAAGCGCGACCATCGCGTCCTGGGCAAGCAGTTGCGGCTGTTCACCATCAGCCAGCTCGCCGGCAGCGGCCTGATCCTGTGGATGCCGAAGGGGGCGACGATTCGCGGCCTGCTGGAGACGTTCATCAAGGATGAGCTGCTCAAGCGCGGCTACCAGCCGGTGTATTCGCCGCACATCGGCCGGCTCGAACTGTACCGTACCAGCGGCCATTTTCCCTACTATCGCGACTCCCAGTATCCGCCGATGTTC
>JBBQPD010000876.1:0-3223 GCA_038331535.1 Gemmatales bacterium
CCCTCTCCCCGGACTACCGGGGAGAGGGGAGAAGTACCGCGAGCAAATTTGAAGGACGCCGTGCCATGCACCGCCAGAATTATCCCGCCGATCCCCTCCGCGCCTCCCGTCGCTGGTTCCTGCAAGAATGCGGCGTCGGCCTCGGCGCCATCGCCCTCGGCAGCCTGACCGGAGCGCTCAGCCCCGCCGCGACCGTGAACCCACACGCCCCGAAACGCGCACACTTCGCTGGCAAGGCAAAGAGCGTCATCTTCCTGTTCATGGCCGGCGCGCCCAGTCATCTGGAGCTGTTCGACCACAAGCCGCAGCTGACGAAGTTCGACGGCACCCTGCCGCCGGCGGAACTCATCAAGGGCTATCGCGCCGCTTTCATCAATCCCAACTCGAAGCTGCTCGGCCCCAAGTTCAAGTTCGCCCGCCACGGACGCAGCGGCGCGGAACTCTCCGAACTATTGCCGCACCTGGCCGAGGTCGTCGATGACGTCGCCATCGTGCGCTCGATGGTCACCGACGCCTTCAATCACGCGCCGGCCCAAATTCTGATGAACACCGGCTCGCAGCAGTTTGGCCGGCCGAGCCTGGGGGCGTGGGCGACCTACGGCCTGGGCAGCGAGTCGCAAGAATTGCCGGGCTTCGTCGTCTTCACCACCGGCAAGAAAGGCCCCAGCGGCGGCAATTCTAACTGGGGCAGCGGCTTCCTGCCGACCGTCCATCAGGGCGTGCCGTTCCGCGGCGCCGGCGATCCGGTGCTGTACCTGTCCGACCCGCCGGGCGTGGACCGCACGGTGCAACGCGACTCGCTCGATACGCTGCGGTCGCTGAACCAGATGCGGCTCGACACCGTCGGCGACCCGGAAATCGCCACGCGCATCAATTCGTTCGAGATGGCCTTTCGCATGCAGGCCAGCGCGCCGGAGCTGATGGACCTGTCGCGCGAGCCAAAGTCCGTCCTCGACCTCTACGGCGCCGAGCCGGGCAAGCCGTCGTTCGCCAATAGCTGTCTCCTGGCTCGGCGGCTGGTGGAACGCGGCGTTCGCTTCGTGGAGCTATTTCACGAGGCCTGGGACCAGCACGGCAATCTCGTCGCCGACCTGAAGAAGAATTGCAAGGACACGGATCGGGCCTGCGCCGCCCTCATCGCGGACCTCAAGCAGCGCGGCCTGCTGGATGAAACGCTGGTCGTCTGGGGCGGGGAGTTCGGCCGCACGCCGATGGTGCAGGGCGGCAGCGACGGCCGCGATCACCACCCCAACGCCTTCTCGATGTGGCTCGCGGGCGGCGGTATCAAGCCGGGCGTCATCCTGGGCGCGACCGACGACTTCGGCTTCAACGCGGTGCAGGACAAGGTCCACGTCCACGACCTGCAGGCGACCATCTTGCACCTGCTCGGTTTCGACCACACGAAGCTGACGTACCGCTTCCAGGGCCGCGACTTCCGCCTGACCGATGTTCATGGTAATGTCGTCCAGAAGTTGCTCGCGTGAGGGTACACCTCGCGAAACGCAAAGCTCGGAGGATGAATGATGAGATGGATTCGACTTCTGCTCTGCGTCGCCTTCATCGCCGCGGCGCCCGCTGCCCACGCCGCGGAGCGCAAGCTCAACGTCCTGTTCGTCGCCGTGGACGACATGAACAACGACCTCGGCTGTTACGGACATCCCCAGGTGCAGTCGCCGAATATCGACCGTCTGGCGAAGATGGGCGTCAAGTTCGACCGCTCCTATTGCCAGTTCCCGCTGTGTAGCCCGAGCCGATCTTCGCTGATGACCGGACTGCGGCCGGGCACCACGCGCGTTTTCGACTTGCAGTACCATTTTCGTACCGGCCTGCCAGACGTGGTGACGCTGCCGCAGCTGTTCAAGAACAACGGCTACTACGCCGCCCGCGTCGGCAAGATTTACCACTACGGCAACCCCAACGACATCGGCACCAGCGGCCTCGACGATCCGCCCTCGTGGGACCATTTCGTCAACCCCGCCGGCCGCGACAAGACCGTTCTCGAATCCGACATCATCAACTACACGCCGAAGCGCGGCCTCGGCGCCGCCATGTCTTTCCTCTCCGATCTGAAGGGCAAGGACGAAGAACACACCGACGGCAAGGTGGCGCTCGAAGGCATCAAGCTGATCGAGCAGCACAAGGACAAGCCGTTCTTCCTGGCCATCGGTTTCTACAAGCCGCACACGCCCTACGTCGCGCCGAAGAAGTATTTCGACCTCTACCCGCTGGACAAGATCGACCTGCCGAAGGAGCCGGCCGACCACCTGAAGAACGTGCCCAGGCCGGCGCTGGCTTCGACGACGCCGTTGCCGTACTTCGGCGTGACCAGGGACCAGGCCCGCGAGTGCAAACAGGCCTATTACGCGGCGATTTCATTCGTCGATGCTCAAATCGGCAAACTGCTCGACACGATGGATAAGCACAAGCTGTGGGACAACACCGTCGTCGTCTTCTGGAGCGACCACGGCTATCATCTCGGCGAACACGGCCTGTGGATGAAACAAAGTTTGTTCGAGGAGTCGGCGCGGGTGCCGTTAATCATCGTCGCCCCCGGCGCCAAGGGGAACGGCAAGGTCTGTGTACGGACCGTGGAGTTCGTCGATCTCTATCCGACGCTCGCCGACCTCGCCGGCCTGAAACCGCCGGCGAACCTCGAAGGCGCCAGTCTGAAGCCGCTGCTCGACGACCCGGCCAAATCGTGGGACCGGCCGGCATTCACGCAGGTCCAGCGCGGCCTGTTCCCCGGCTACTCCGTGCGTACCGAGCGCTGGCGTTACACCGAGTGGGACGACGGCAAGAAGGGGGCGCAACTCTACGACCACGACGCCGACCCGCACGAGTTCATCAACCTTGCGGACGATCCGAAACAGGCGAAGGTGGTCGCGGACATGAAAGCGCTCGTGAAGAAGAACTGGCCGGCGCGCGTGGAAGGCGGCACGGTTCCGCCGAAGAAAAAGTAGAATCGTTTAGTCGCCCGGCCGAGACGGGCGGCTAAGGACTAGCGGACAAAACCACACCAACCCGAAGCGCTAGCGAGTGGTAAATCGTTCCCTCGCTTGAGCTTCGGGTTCGTATCCGAGTGCCGCGCGGGGATTTTTGTCCGCTAGTCCTAAACAACAATACTCGTCCCCTGACAGCGCAGCATCGCCTCCAGGTCCGACAGGGCCAGGATCGCGACCAGCCGGTCCCCTGCCGCCAGGGGCATGTCGGCAGGACCATCGCC
>JBBQPD010000877.1:0-3220 GCA_038331535.1 Gemmatales bacterium
GACATCATCAATCCGCGCTACTCGGGCTTCAATGTCCTGGGCGAGTGCATCAAGCGCGAAACCTTCCGGCAGAACCGGATCGTCAGCACCGAGGACGCCCTGGGCGGCTTCGACTTTGAACTCGGCGGTCCTGTCCCCTACACCAGCGACAAACTGCGCGGGTACGCCGGAGTCTATAACTTCCAGGGCGACAACACCCCTCAGGCCTGGGGCGTCAAAGGACGCCTTGAGGGGGTTATCTCGGATAAGGTGGCGTTGAGTCTGACCGTCAGCAACGATAAGGTGTTCGATACCAACGTCGTCTTCCAGGCCGGCCTCTTCCTGCCTGGTCCCCGATCCCGCCGGGAAGGAGTGCGAGCTAACGTCGCCGACCGGCTCGACGAGCCGGTGCAACGCAACGATCAGATCGTGGTGGCGGAGCGGAAGACCGCGCTGACGTCCACCTTCACGATCAATCGGTCCGAAGGGACGGTGGCAGTACTCGATCCCGCGACCGGCAAACCGCTCAACGTGGTCCACATTGATAGCAACGCGCCGGAAGCTGGCGAGAACGGCACCTTTGAACATCCGTTCAACGATCTGAGCGACATCAACGGCTCGAAGAACAGCGCAAATGGGGTCACCGCGTCGGGCATCTACCTGTTCCACGCGGGCAGCAACTTCAACGGCGCCCTTGCAAACAACAACAACGGACTCTCGACGGCGGCGAATGCGAGCAACATCCGTTTCCTGGGTGAGAGTTCCGCCTTCCCGCAGTTTGTGACCGTGAGATGCCCAGATGGCTTGCCGGTGACCATCCAGCTACCCCGGTCCAATAACCTGACCGCCCGGCCGATCATCCGGGGGACCACCGGCAATGCCAACGCCGTCGTGCGACTCCGCGACAACAGTCAGAACATCGAGGTAAGCGGGTTCGACATCGACAGTGCCACGCGGAATTTCGGCATCCTGGCGCAAAATCGCCAGGGCAACCTTACCGTCGCCGGCAACGTCATCCGCAACGCGGGTGTCTCGGGCTTTTCCTACGATCTGGGACAGGGTTCCACGACCGTCAGGCTCAACAACAACACCTTCCTCAACTACGGCCAGTTCGGAGCCGACATCCGGACCACCGGCAGCAGTAGGCTGTGTTTGCAGATGATGGGGAACACGGCGACAAGTGGCGCCGGTGGCAGCATCGGCTATCGTCTCCGCCAGGTGAACCCCAGCGTCTTCAACACCTCGAACAATGTCTTCACGGACAACGCAGGTACGTTCTCGACGGCGGGTACCATCAACATCGGGGCATGCACCATCCCGTGAGATCCGCTCGTCGCAGGTTGTTTTGGGCGAGCCGTACCGCGAGGAAGAAGAAGCCGAAAAAAAAGTGTCGAAGGGAGGGAGCGGGCAGCACAGAGGTTCGCCAGGGGCTGCCCGCCCTGCTGTCAAAGGCGATTGTTCTTACCGGCCGTTGGTGTTACGAGTCGGCCAGCAGCAACAGCAAGACGGGGCGTTCACCGTCACTTTCACGAACGGTGAACGCCCCGTCTTGAGAAGACTCTCGATGTGCCGGCGGTAGATGGACCTGTCATGCACAAGCGGTCTGTGTAGCAGACCATAGCCGCGACAGGGGGGTACTTCCCTCCCCTCGCCGGGCCACTCGCGGACGACGGCCATGAGCCACTTGCCGTCCTCGCGAACGTACAGAACACTGGTGCGGCTGGTTGCCTTTTCCTCCGATTTGCCGCGGTGCACCTTGAAGTAACCCTCCTCGACAGCCGTGTCCTTCGACAGGAAGCGTAGCGACTGGACCTCGACCTCGGCCTGCGGTTTGGGGCTTTTCTTGAAGAACTCCGCATAGGCTTTCTCGATGGCAGGCCGCCCGCGGAGGGAGGTGCCGTCGTCGGAGATAAACTCGCCTTCGGGCGTCCAGTGTGAGGCCACGGCTTTCGCGTCGCCACTCTGGAACGCCTTGACGAACGAGTCGGCGGTTTTTCGGATGGCCGCGCGGTCGGCTTCGCGGTCGGCCTCACGATCCCTATCTTGTCTCGCCTTGCTGGAAGGAGGTTGTTCAGCGGGTTTCTCCCCGGCGTCCCGGTCGCCGCAGTGTAGCCGAGGGCCATGTCAAGCCCGATAGCGGCGATTGCCAGAAGACGTCTCGCTGTCCTTGGTTGGGTTCTCCACGAAGATCTGAGAAGGAAATCGTAGCCACAAGCGGCTTCGCTTGCTGTATGCTGCTGCCGTGGGGAGAAAGCAATTTTGTGTCTACCGATCTCCCTTCCGAAAATGTCATTTCGGTTATTCGCTGAATCCCCACCAGAAGCCGGCAAGAACGGGCTTCTCCTCCTTGCCACTTTTCGACCAGCGGCCCAAGCTCCTTCCAGCCGCCCCGACTCCCGGTTTCAGTGGATGTGATCGTCACAACCCCGGAGAACTTCGCGTGGCGAAAGGAGGTTGTCGGCACGATTGAATGGCCGGCCTCCCGAGAAAGGCTGGTGCTGTATGCCCGTGCCTGAGGGAGCCATTCTGATCGTCCTGCGAATGGTGGTGAACAAGGGCGAAATCGATCCCATGGCTGTCACAGCCGCTGACCGTTCAGAGCGTCGAACCGTTGCCGGCGGCCATGCTTGTCGCGGGGCGGGCAGCCGTGTGGTACATTCGACACCGGTGTCTCGACCCTCTTGCTGACTTTCCGGGAGGATCCATCGTGCATCCTGACGAAAAACCCCCTGCCACGCGCCGCGATTTCTTGCAACAGAGCGCCGGTCTGGCAGCTTCCCTGAGTGCTGCCGCCGCAGCGGAACCGGCACCGAAGGCCGAACTGCTGCCGGCGATCAAGCTCGGGCCACACCAGGTCTCGCGCCTCATCCTCGGCGGCAATCCGATCTATGGCTACTCGCACTTCAACAAGCTCCTCAGCCAGCACATGACCGACTGGCATACCCCCGAGCGCGTCACCACCCTTCTGAAGCGCTGCGAACAGGCCGGCCTCAACACCTGGCAGAATAGCTACGCCGAGCGGACCCTGCAGGATCTCGACCGCTATCGCGACGCCGGCGGCAAGATGCACTGGCTCTGCCTGGGCAAGCCCGACTGGGATCAGCACCCCGAACGCATCGCCGAGGCGGCCAAGCGCAAACCGATCGGCATCGCCCCGCACGGCGCACTGTCGGAACGTCTGCACCGCGCCCAAAAGCTCGATGTGCTGGTCGAACTGCTCAAGCGCATCCGCGACCAGGGC
>JBBQPD010000878.1:0-3219 GCA_038331535.1 Gemmatales bacterium
TAGCCGCTGACCCAGTAGAAGGAGTTGTTGAAGTAGGCGGCGGTACTGAGCGCGCCGTTCAGTTGCTTCGGCGGCGTGGTGTGGCCGCTGCCGTCGGGAACAGAGTTGAGCACGCGATCGTTGTTGGGGTCGAAGTGCCCAAGGTTGTCGCGATCGACCAGATAGATTTTGCCTTCCTTGCCGGACGCGACCAACAAGTGCGGGTGACCCGGAATGCCGGCCGAGTCGGGCAGCAGCAGCGGGGCGCCCGCGCCAAAGTCCGAGTCAGCCCCGTCCAGGGCGGCGACGTTGTAGGGGATGAAGTAGTCGGCGACCTTGAGACCCCAGCCGTTCGGATTCTGGTTCGTCGCGCTGGTGGTGGAATCGGCTACCACCTTGACCAGGGCTTCGTTGTAGTTGGCGTTGGACGGGAAGCCGTTGGCGTTGAGAGTGGGTGCGCCGCCGCTGCCGTTGCCGGTCTCGAAGTAGAAGGCGCTGCCGTCCGGCTCGAAAGCCAGCCGGCCACCGCTCTGCCAGATGCCCGACCCGCCGTTATTGGGCGAAATGTTGAGGACGCCCTTCAACTGGAAGCCACTGCTCCTGACATTGGAGACGTCGTAGGCCACGACCAGGCCGTGATAGGGGTCGTTGTCGCCGTGCGAGGCCCACTCGACGTACACCTTGTTGTTAACCAGGTTGAGCGCGCCGCGCTGGTGTTCGCGCAAGGCGTTGAACTGCACGACCGGTCGGCCCGTCCCGTTGTAGGGGTCGGTGACGCTGCCGTCGCCGTTGCCGTACACGTAGATCGGAGTGTTGTTCGTGAAGTCGTTGATGGTGTCGCCGATCAATGCCGGGGCCGCCGCATCCGTGCCATCGCTGACGTTGATAGCGTGCAATCGCTGCACGAAATGTGTGGTGCCGCCGATCGTTTCCTTGGTCTTGGCGACGAGGTAGAGCAGGTTCGTACCTGGGTCGATGACCGGGGTGCCGGTGATGCCGATCTCGGGAGCGATGTCGCCGGTGTTGACGTCGCCGTTGGTGAGGGTGCCGATCGCGGTGGCGTTGAGCGTGTTGTTGATGTTGCCGCCGACGTTCGCGAGATCCAGGAAGGAGCGCTGCCAGAGGACCGTGCCGCCGGAGACGCCGGCGTCGATGGCGTACAGGCTGTCGTGTTCCGTGGCCATGAACACGAGGTCGTGAACGCCGAGAGCGCCGGGCTTGGTGTTCACGCCGTTGATGATGTTGATCCCGGTATCGACGAGCGGCTCGGCGTAGACCTGGCCGTCCAGCGGCGTGGTGAACAGTTTGCCGAACGAGCCGACCCTGACGTTGGCCGGGGTAAGCTGATTCTCGGCGGAGTTCAGGCCGGTGCCGGCAATGTCGTTGTGAAAGGTGAGCACGTTGGCGGAAGGGGCAAGGCGGGATTCGAGCGTTTCCAGTTGCGGACGCGCCCGACGAATTGGCCGAAACCGGGGCGCCTTGCGCAATAACGCGAACAGCGATCGATAGGACCAGGACATGGAAGCGTCTCCCCATTGAGCGCGCCCCGGAGCGAAAGGGGCATAAACCGATCCATCGGAAGCGGCGTCAGGGGAATCTCCCACAGCCCTTGCGATAAGCCATGCTCGGCAAAGCGGGGCAAGATTCCAATGGAGGGTGATTATCACGGTCCTCTGGTGCTTCGGCAAGCGCGATTACCGGGGCACCGAAAAATAATCACGAGCCGCGACCGTGAGGGAGCGCTCTGGCCAGAACGCTCCCTGACGGTCGCGGCTCGTAAGCGTCTTTCGTGCCACGGATTGGATTTTCCCTTGCGTCGGCGTATCCTCGCGGCTAGAACGAGTCGTCGCGCTCGGACAGACCTCCGTCAAGCGAGCATTCTCACCCTCTCCGGGATCAACCATGAACGAAGCGGGCAGTTCCCGCTCCCTCCATCGCCGACATTTTTTGCAAACCATCGCTGCCGGAGCAGCGCTCACGGGATTCCCGAAGCCGTCCGCCGCCGACCAACCGGACGCGGACGCCTTGCCCATCACCGGCAAGGCGCATGAAGCGTTGAAGAGCTTCGATCAGATGATGACCAGTTTCGTGACGCTTCATGACATTCCCGGTGCGGCGCTGGCAGTCACGCGAAACGGACGACTCGTGTACGCCCGCGGCTTCGGCTACGCCGACCGGGAGAAGAAAGAGCCGACCCAGCCGGACACGCTCTTCCGCATCGCCAGTGTGTCAAAGCCGGTTACGGGAGCGGCGGTACTGCGGCTCGTCGAGAAGGGAAAGCTCAGCCTCACGGACCATGCGTTCGACTTCCTCGATCTCAAACCTCACTTCGAAAAAGGAGGCAAGATCGATCCCCGGCTGAAGGACGTCACGATTCAACCGCTTCTGCACCACACGGCTGGATGGGACCGTGCCAAGGAGTTGGCTGACAGCTATTAGCTATAAGCTGAGAACTTTCAGCCAGCCGTGGGTGAACTGGGCTTATAGGACAGACTCTCAACGGCCTCTTGCTGACGGTTACGCCGTACTTCGGTAAAACGAAAGCTGCCGCTTGATCCCCGTTCAGAGATTGCCGAACCTTGCGTCCTCACGACCGCCGTGAAAAAATGCCGTCCGAGTCGAAGGCGAACATCCTCCTCGTGGACGATCAGCCCGCGAGCTTGCAGGCGCTGCGGGCGGTCCTCGACGACCTCGGCCACAACCTCGTGGAAGCGCGTTCCGGCGCGGAAGCCATCCAGCGGTTGCAGGAAACCGACTTCGCCGTCGTCCTGCTGGCCGTCCAGATGCCCGGCCTGGACGGGTTCGAAACGGCCAAGCAAATCCGAGCCGGCGAGGAATCACGGCATACCCCGATCCTCTTCCTCTCTGATGTTGAAAACGACCGCTTTCAATTCGAGCAAGCGTATTCCCTCGGAGTGGTCGATTACCTCGTTAAGCCCCTGGTCCCGGTTATCGTCCGAGCGAAGGTCGCCGGATTCGTCGATCTCTTTGAGAAGACGCGGCGGGAGCGCCAGCAAGCCGAGCGCGTACTGATCGCGGAGCGCCGAGAATTCGAGGGCCGGCTCGCCGAAGAAAACGCCCGCCTCCGCGAGCAGCGCGAATGGCTGCGGGTGACGCTCGCGAGCATCGGCGATGCCGTCGCCACCACGGATACCGAGGGGCGCGTCACCTTCCTCAACCCCGTCGCACAAGTCTTGACGGGCTGGACCGACGACAATGCTCGCGGGCAGCCACTCGAGT
>JBBQPD010000879.1:0-3213 GCA_038331535.1 Gemmatales bacterium
CGGCGTGCTCGCCGGTCTTGGCCTTCACGGTCACCGCCTCCGGGAGGAGGCCGACCAGTTCGGCGAGGTTGGCGCGGATGGCCGCCTTGACCGGGCCGAGCTTCGGTTCCTGGGCGAAGACGATCACGTCGAGGTTCACCGGCCGCCAGCCCGCGCGTTTCAGACGATCCAGCGCTTCACGCAGAAACAGGGCGGAATCGGCGCCGTGCCAGGCCGGGTCGGTATCGGGGTAGGCGTCGCCGATGTCGCCCATTCCTGCCGCGCCGAGCAGGGCGTCGGTGACGGCGTGCAGCACCACGTCGGCGTCGCTGTGGCCGACCAGGCCGCGCGGGTGCGCGACGCGGACGCCGCCCAGTATTAAGGGCCGGCCTTCCTCTAGGCGATGAGTGTCGTGTCCGATGCCGATGCGCATTCGCTCCTCGACCCGAAACCAGGGGCGCAGGGATTCTAGCGGGTGGATGGGCCGGAGGACAACGGCGGTCTGTGCTTGTCGTTTCGCGAAACGCAAAGCCCGTTTGGCAATCTGGCGAACGCCGGCAATCCCTCAACCGGCGCGGTCCGGGTAAAACCTCATGTCTGCGTCGTTCCGCGGCCGATGTACACCTTGTTGGCAGGCCGCAGGCGGCGCCGCAGGATGCGGAAGCCGGGCGGTCCCGAAGGAGGCCGGGGATGGACCCTACTCGACAGCGTGGTCCGGCGCGGTGGCAGTACCGCGCCGCCTGGGCCTTGCTCGTCCTGACCGTTCCCGCCTGCTCGCTGCCGCGTTCGCCGACCATGGCCGCCGTGCCGCCGGAGTGGCGCGACGTCAATCCCTTCGGCCCCGAGGCGAACGCCGCCCGCGCCTGCGGCATGCTCCAGGTCTATGGCCGCATCCGCCGTCAGGCCGAGTGGGAGGCGTTCGCCAAGGCCCACGTCCAGACCGGCGACCTCCTCTTCCGCCGCGGCAAATCCTGCACGCTGAAGGGTACCATCACGAGCCGCGTCCTGGCCGGCGTCAACGACGGCCGCTTCTCGCACGTCGGCCTCGCCGAGTGGGAAGGCGATCAGGCCTGGGTGTACGATGTGGAAAGCGAGGGCGTCCGCAAGGTGCCGTTCGTGATGTGGATGCTCGACGTGTACCGCGACGAATTCGCGATCCGGCGTCTGCGCCCCGAACACCGGCATTGCATCCCGGCGGCGCTGGCCTTCTGCGAGGACGCCTACCAGCGGCACTACGGCTTTAACTTCGGCCTAACCCCCGTCGAGGACCGCTATTACTGCTCCGAGATGGTGGAGAAGTCGTTCCGCGCCGCCGGGCTGCACCTGTCGGAGCCGGTGCCCATCTGGCAGATGCCCGGCTTCCGGCGCTACCGCTTCCTGGTGCCGTGCATTGAGCTATGGATGGACGTGGACCGCAACACGCCGGTCTTCGCCCTGGGTAACGAGCATTACGGCACCTACGGCTCGGCTTGCCTGGAGACGGTCTACGAAGGGCCGGAAGCGAACAAGGCGACGCGCGGCAAGCCGGTGCCGGAGAATGTCGAGCAGGAATGAAGTGACATCTCGTCCCGTTTGCAGGAGGCTCGGAAGCGCATGGATATGGACCCCCGGGAGCAGTCGGTCGAAGAATGGGCTGTCCAGTTAAGCGACGCGGAGCCGGCGCGGCGTCTGGAAGCGGCGGCAGCGCTGGGCCGCTTGCGGCGCCGCGCGCGGTCGGCGGTACCGCAACTGGCGGCGGCGCTGAAGGACGCGAATGTTCTCGTGCGCAAGATGGCGGCGCTGGCCTTGGGCGACATCGGCGCGGCCGCTGGAGTCGCGGCGCTGACCGAGGCGCTGAACGATGGGGAAGAAAGCGTGCGCCGCCGGGCCGCCGTGGCGCTGCGCGAGATCGCGGCCTGAGCGGCTTGCCGTTTCGCGCGTTTCCCCCGCGCGAAACGGCAAGCCTATTAGGACGGCGCAATGCGCCCCTCCATCGGGCTTGAAGCCTGCGCGTACATTTTCCGCGGGATACGCCCGGCAAGGAACGCCAGCCGGCCCGCCTCACAACCGTAGCGCATCGCATATGCCATCCGCAGCGCGTCCGTGGCATGGGCGATGCCGGTGTTCAGCAGCACGCCGTCGCAGCCCAACTCCATCGCCACCGTCACATCGCTCGCTGTACCGACGCCGGCATCCACGATCACCGGGTACTCGGGGTCGCCGTCCTTCAAATACTCCAGGATGATGCGCATGCTGTTGGAGTTGAGCACGCCCTGGCCGCTGCCGATGGGGCTGCCGGCCGGCATCACGCTCGCCGCTCCCGCCGCCTTCAACCGCCGCGCCATGATCGGATCGTCGCTGGTGTAGACCAGCACCTGAAAACCTTCCTTGACGAGCTGTTCCGTCGCCCGCAGCGTGTCCACCGGATCGGGCAAGAGCGTGCGCGGGTCGCCGAGGCATTCGAGCTTCACCCAGTCGGCGCCGGGGTTGCCGAGGTTCGTCAGCAACTCGCGGCCCAGGCGCGCCGAGCGCAAGGCGTCTTCGGCGCTGAAGCAGCCCGCGGTGTTGGGCAGGATCGTGTAGCGCTTCAGATCGAGGAAGTCGAGGATGTTGCGGCCCTGCTTGTCGATGAGCCGTTCGCGGCGCACGGCGACCGTCGTCACCTCGCAGGCGCTCGCTTCGAGGCAGTCGCGCATCAGGTCGTAGCTGGCATATTTCCCGGTGCCGGTGATGAGCCGGCTGCGAAAGGTGAATTTGCCGATCTTCAGCGGCTTGTCCGCCGGCGGCGCATCGGGCGCGCCGCCGCCGACGAGGGTGACGATCTCGACGCGGTCGCCGTCGGCCAGACGATGTTCGGCATGACGATCGGCGGGCACGACGTTTTCGTTGACCTCGACGGCGACGCGGCGAGAGTTGTTGTGACCGAGTTGGGAAAGCAGGTCGGCGACGGTGAGAGGAAGCGACAGCTGGCGCGGCTCGCCGTTGATCTTCAGCATGAACATGAGAGAGGCCCTGTGCGGTTGACGGCGGTCTATCGATAGCGTATCGGCGACGCGGCGGGAGGGGAGGGGACATTGCTCGCGCTTTGTCGGTGGAGTATCATGCCCTACGAGCCGCGACCGTCAGGGAGCGTTCTGGCCAGAGCGCTCCCTGACGGTCGCGGCTCGTAGTGGGTAAAGCTCTGGCCAGAGCGCTCCCTGACGGTCGCGGCTCGTCGAGGGTAAGGACCATGACCGTGCAAGACTTTCGCGATTT
>JBBQPD010000880.1:0-3213 GCA_038331535.1 Gemmatales bacterium
GAATGCCTCGCAAGGCGACATGGCATCAAGTCCGATGCGCTCGGATGGCCACACCAGATCCAACGGATCGCGGAGAAGTGGTCACTTAACTGGATGGATGCGTATCTCCTCGTTAGCTCCGAAGTCTTGCAAGCAGGACTCGAATCGAGTTCGCCGAAGAGGAAGCGTTCAACAGGAAAGCCGTAACTCAGCAGCCACTGGCATATTCACCTCCGCTGGTCGTGCCTTCTCCGCGGCGGTAGGATAACCACGCTCCCTCTTATTCCCACCTACCCCGACTGCATCATGAACCGCACTCTCCTTCTGGCCCTGACCACCGGCCTCATTCCGACCGCGGCGCACGCGGCGGACAAACCGCCGACCGTCCGCCCTCCACACTGGTCATTCGTCGCCCCGCAACGGCCGCCTTTGCCACCGGTGAAGAATCACGGTTGGGTGCGCAATCCGATCGACGCATTCGTGCTCGCCCGGCTGGAACGCGAGGGACTGCGGTCCTCTCCAGAGGCGGACAAGGTCACCCTGCTGCGCCGGTTGAGCCTCGACCTGATCGGCCTGCCGCCCACGCCGGAAGAGATCGACTCCTTTCTTGCCGACGCGCGCCCCAATAGCTACGAGCGACAGGTGGAGCGTCTTCTGAACTCGCCGCACTACGGCGAGCGCTGGGGCCGGCACTGGCTCGACGCCGCTCGCTATGCCGACAGCGACGGCTACGAGAAGGACAAGGCACGCCGCGTCTGGGCCTATCGCGACTGGGTTATCGGCGCCCTCAACCGCGACCTGCCGTATGACCGCTTCGTCCTCTCGCAGCTCGCCGGCGACTTGCTGCCCGGCGCGACCCAGGACCAGCGCGTCGCCACCGGCTTCCTGCGCAATTCCATGATTAACGAGGAGGGCGGCATCGACCCGGAGCAGTTCCGCATGGAGGCGATGTTCGACCGCATCGACGCCGTCGGCAAGAGCATCCTCGGCCTGACCATCCAGTGCGCCCAGTGCCACGACCATAAGTTCGACCCGATCAAGCAGGAGGAGTATTACCGCCTGTTCGCTTTCCTGAACGATTCGCACGAGGCCAACGTCGCGGTGTACACGCAGCGCGAGCGGATGCAGCGGACCGAGTTGTTCCGCCGGATGCGCGAGGTGGAGGACGATCTGCGCCTCCGTCATCCCGACTGGGCCGAGCGCATGGCCGCCTGGGAGGACAAGGTCAAGGGCGATCAACCACAGTGGGTGGTGCTGCGGCCGGGGATCGATGAAATCACGCTTTCGGGCGAGCGCTACCTGCCGCAAGAGGACGGCTCTATTCTGGCACAGGGCTACGCGCCGACCAAGCACCGCGTGAAGGTGTCGACGAAAACGAGCCTCAAGAAAATCACGGCCTTCCGGCTGGAATTGCTCAACGATCCGAACCTGCCGCTCGGCGGGCCCGGGCGCTCGATCAAGGGGACGTGCGCGTTGACCGAGTTCGCCGTCGAGGCGGCGCCTGTCGATGCCCCAGACAAGAAGGTGCGCGTCAAACTGGTGCGGGCGACGGCTGACGTGAATATGCCGGAGACGCCGCTGGAAGCGATCTTCGACGACAAGAGCGGCAAGCGCCGCGTGATCGGCCCGGTCCAGTTCGCCATCGACGGCAAGGACGAGACCGCCTGGGGCATCGACGCTGGTTCGGGGCGGCGCAACCAGCCGCGCAAGGCCGTGTTCAACGCCGACGCCCCGGTCGAGAATCCCGCCGGCACCGTGCTGACGTTCACGCTGACGCAGAACCACGGCGGCTGGAACAGCGACGACAACCAAAACCACAACATGGGCCGCTTCCGCCTGTCGGTTACGGATGCCGCGGACGCCGTCGCCGACCCGCTGCCCTCCCGGCTGCGCACCATCCTGGCTGTGCCGCGCGATCAACGCACGCCGGCCCAGGTTGAAGAACTCTTCCGCTACTGGCGCACGACCGTCGCCGACTGGAAGAAGGAGAACGACCGCATCGAGGAACTGTGGCGGCAGCACCCCGAAGGATCGACGCAGCTGGTGCTCCAGAAGCAGGAACAGCCGCGTGAGACGCACGTTTTGCAGCGCGGCGACTTCCTCAACCCCGGAAAGATTGTTTCTCCAGGAGTGCCCGGCTTCCTACCGCCGTTGCCGGCCGACGCCGCCCCGACGCGGCTGACCTTCGCCCGTTGGCTCGTCGATCGCAAGGCGCCGACCACCGCCCGTGCCTTCGTCAACCGCGCCTGGCAGGCGTACTTCGGCACTGGCCTGGTCTCCACGAGCGAAGACCTGGGCGTTCAATGCGAACCGCCCACGCACCCGGAGCTGCTCGACTGGCTCGCGGTCGAGTTCATGGAGAAGGGTTGGGGTATCAAGCATCTGCACCGGTTAATCGTCACGTCGGCGACCTATCGCCAGTCGTCGTGCGTCACGGCGGAGATGGCGGCCCGCGACCCGGCCAATCGCCTGCTGGCGCGCGGGGCCAGGTTCCGCGTCGAGGCGGAGATCGTGCGCGACGTGGCCCTGTCGGCCAGCGGCCTGCTCAACGCCGAGGTCGGCGGCCCCAGTGTCTTCCCGCCGGCGCCCGACTTCCTGTTCCAGCCGCCGGTCAGTTACGGACCGAAGGTCTGGCACACCGACAAGGGCGCCGAACGCTATCGCCGCAGCCTCTATACGTTCAGTTATCGCTCGGTGCCGTACCCCGCGCTGCAAACCTTCGACGCGCCCAACGGCGACTTCTCCTGCGTCCGGCGCACGCGCTCGAACACGCCGTTGCAGGCGCTGACGACGTTGAACGAGCCGGTGTTCCTGGAGTGCGCCCGCGCTCTGGCCGTCAAGACGCTGCGCGAAGGAGGACCGACCGACGCCGAGCGGCTGACCTATGCCGTCCGCCGATCCCTGGCGCGGCCGCCGAGTGAAGCGGAGATGAAAGCGCTGATGGAGTTGCTCGACCGGCAGACGCGCCACTTCGGCCGTGACGGGGCGAAGCCGTGGGAGCTTCTCGCGGCCGACCCGGCGAAGCCGCCGCCGCTGCCGCAAGGGACGACGCCCGCTCGCGCCGCGGCGTGGACGGTGGTGGCGCGCGTGTTGCTAAACCTGGATGAGACGATCACGAAGGAATAGCCGTTCAACTTTCCCCCCTCTCCCCGGTAGTCCGGGGAGAGGGGTTGGGAGTGAGGGGTGAGCGGCCGAAGACTGCTCTGGTCCCGGGGGGGGGGCCCCCCCCCCCCC
>JBBQPD010000881.1:0-3208 GCA_038331535.1 Gemmatales bacterium
GAGCTCGCCGTAGTCGGCGATGGCGATGAGCATGTCCGGTAACGTCGCGGTTAGGATGTTGAGGTGGCCGTCCGTGTGCGTCATCCAGCCCATCGCCCAGGCGGTGCCGACGAGCAGCGTTCCCATCGTCAGCAGCGGATACCAGAAGCCGCGGTAAACGAGGAAGAACAGCACGGTCACGCCGCCGACCGCCAGGAAGGACGCTAGCCGTGTGTCGTGCTCGGCCGCAGCCATCTCGTCGGTCTCCAGCACCGGCATCCCGGTCAGTCCCATTTCGAGATCGGGATACTCCGCGCGCGTGGCCGCGACGACGCCGCGCATCGCTTCGACGCTCTTGAGAGCGGCGGTGAACGAGCCTTTTTCCTTGACCGGCCGGGTCAGCAGAAACGCCAGCGAGCCGTCGCCGCTGAAGAAATACTGCGTCTCGGCGAGATAATCCGGCTGCCCCTCGCGGCGCGGCCCGACGCCGCCCCACGGGTTCTTGTACGCCGCCGGATCGTCCAGAGTCGCCCGCGCCGTCTTGCTGACGGCGAGCAACTGGGCGAAGAACTCGTCGTCGTCCTTCGTGAGCGGGTGGCCCGACGTGACCCGTTCAAGCCGGGCCGTGGCGTCGATCAACATGCCGTTGAGGCCGACGTTTTTCCAGGCCGGCGACTCGAGGCCGACCTTGTCCCAGGGCAGGGCGCCGAGGCCAAGCAGCCGATTCATGTCGTCGCTGGAAACGTGCTTGCGGATTGCCTCCAGCTCGTCGTCGGAGAGCAGCAGCAGGGCGCGGTCGCGGAGATGGCGCAGGTCCGCCTTGTAGAAGAGGCGGTCGAACGACTCCGGCTTGTCACGCACCCGTGTCGCGATGGCTTCGAGGGCCGCGCGCATGCGCGCGCGGTCGGCGCCGCGGACGACGACGACGATGTCGTCGTCGTCGCCAAACTCGGCGAGGTAGTTCTGCCAGCGTTTTTGATAGTCTTTGTCGGGGCTAAGGAGATCGTTGCGCGAAGTGTGGTATTGCAGGCGAACGGCGGAGGCGTAAACGGACAGGGCACACAGGACGACGGAGAGGGTGAGGACGGTGCGCGGATAGTGGCAGACGGCGCCGACGAGGGCGACGAGGGAACGGCGAACCGGGCCGTTTCCGCCCGCGGAGTGATCGGAAAGCATGCGTCCGTGCCTCTTCCGGAACGTCTGGCCCCCGTCCGTTGGGGCCAAAGCGGGCGGAGTGTAGGCGAAAGCCCATTTCCGTACAAGGCGAAGCGCAAACAACCATGCTTGTATTGCTCACGCACGATCAGATAGAGTTGGATTGGAGGAGATTCTCACGGCAGAACGGATGACGGGAGTGCATCACATGACGGGACAGCAAACGCTCTGGGATCATGTGCAAGATGAGGCGAGCAGGTCGGAAAAGGAGGAAGCGGCAAGTATACCGATCGATCGCGAGCAGGCCGACCGGCAGCGGGCGCGGCGTGAGACGATCAAGAAGTTGCGTTCCAGCGGCCATTGGCTTCTGCTATTGCGCGTCGCCCGGACGATCCCGCAGCCGTTCACGCTCAACGACGTCTCGGTGGCCGTCTGGAAAGCGCACCCCGAATTCTTCGGCATGAAGGGCTACGCGTACCCCGACAATCACAAGGTACATTACATCCTCTATGGCACCCGCGGACTGATTGCCAAGGGCATCGTCAAGCGGGTGCGCCAAGGCATCTTTCGCGTCGCGGATGATCCGACGACTGACGAGCCGCGGCCGTGAGGGAGCGCTAACGCTCAGCGCTCCCTCACGGCCGCGGCTCGTTAGTTGTTGCCAAACAGCGGATTCGCCCTGCCTTCTTCCACGACCAAGCCTTCGGGGCTGATCAGGCGGAAGCGGCCGACGGAGTAGAGCTTCAGCTGTCGCCGGAAGGCCTCGCGGGCTTGTCCCTCGGAACCGCGGCAAACGGTTATCCAGTTCAAACCGGCCAGACCAGCCTTCTGCACCTGAAACTCGGCGTTCATACTCTTCCCCCGATCGGCTCCGCGATGGAGCAATTCCACCCCACCGATTTAACCGTTTCTTCGACTCGAAGCGGACGAGTTGTTTACGCTTCTTCCTGGCGGCGTCAATGCCGGTCCAGCCGATCTGGACCAGTCAAGAGCGGGATTGCGTTTGACAGGTAGTAATCTTGACGCTCCCGGCTGGTCAGGGACTTCAACACTCTATCCCAATAGTATTTACAAACCTGCATCCTCTCCTTGCTTCCGCTTCTTGAAAAATGGCGCTGTCTCGAATATCTTGAAGAGGGCGTAGCCTGAACAAGGAGCAATCCCGTGGCCGAATCGTTCGCAAGTCTGAAGCAGGAATTGGAAGCGGCCTGCGAGTCGCTCCGGCAGTTCACCCTCGCCAAACCCGGTTTCAGCGAAAAGGACGGCGTTGCCGGCATCGAGCTTGTGACCGGCCTGTGCGACCGCATGAAATCGTTTACTCCCGGTTCCAAGTCCGCGGAGGCCACGTCCGCCGTGGTCGTCGGCAGGAACTGCGTCGTTGCCGCCCAAACACGTCTCAATCTCCTGCGGCGCAAGCGTCGAGCTTGAAACCGCAGCCTCACCAATTATCGGATGCGCTCGCTTGCCGCTTGCCGCTTCGCGTTCAGGCGCCGCTAAGCCGCAAGCGGCAAATTCAACCGCGGAGGAAGTTCATGACGTTTACCCTGTTGGCCCTGATGGTTGCCGCCCCGCTGCCGGTGAAGGACGAAAGCCCCAAAGGACCGCCGCCCCAGGTGATGGTCGTGTCGGTTCAGCCCGACGGCACGCCTGCCATAACACAGGGTCAGATACGCATGGTTGCCGACGAGCGAACCGTGACCGCCATCGACGGTATGAAGCCGGTGACGCGCAAGGTTACCGTCATGGTCCCCGTGAGTGTAACGACCCTCGTGGCCGTGGATGGCAAGGACGTTCAGGTATTTGGCATCGACGGCAAGAAGATCGATCCGAAAGCGGTCCGCAACCTGATAGGTCGGAGCATGGCCGTGCTCGTGTCCGCAGACGGCAAGCCGGTGGACCCGTTCTATCTCCGCCTGGCGAAGGAAGGGACGCTCGTGGTGGTGATGCCCACGCCGCCCGAAGGGGTTCGCGCCATTCCGCCTCCGCCGGAGCCGATGAAGTTCCCGGTGCCGCCCCAGGAACGCTGAGAAGCAGTCATGAGAGGTATCGTTCTTTACGAGCCGCGACCGTCAGG
>JBBQPD010000882.1:0-3203 GCA_038331535.1 Gemmatales bacterium
TGTGCCGCGGCCGATAGTCGATCGTCTGCCGCACGCGCGTCAGGTCCGGCACGCGGCAGCGAATGTCTTCGAAGCCGGCGCCGAACGCCTGGTCATACGGAATGTGCTCAATCGCCAACGCCGGATCGACCTGGCGCGCGACGGCCTCGGCGAGGTCGCGGATGGAGACCGGCACGTCGCTGCCGAGGTTGAAGACGCGGCCGAACGCCGCCGGACAGGCCATCAGCCGCCGCACACCCTGTACCACGTCGCCGACGTGGGCGAAGCAGCGCACCTGCCGGCCATCGTCGTGAACCACGAGCGGACCGCCCATCAGCGCCTGACTGGCGAAACGCGGCAACACCATGCCGTAGCGCCCCACCTGGCGCGGCCCGACGACGTTGAAGAAGCGGCCGATCACCACCGGCAGTCCCGTGCGCTGGTGCTGGGCCAGGGCGAGATATTCGTCCAGCGCCTTGCTACAGGCGTAGACCCAGCGGCCGCGGTGCGTCGGCCCCAGGACGAGATCGTCCTCCTCCGACAGCGGCGTCTTCGGGTTCTTGCCGTAGACCTCGCTGGTGCTGGCGAGAAAGAGCGGCTTCGGTCGAACCGCGAGCCGGCGCAGCAGCGTCTCCGTCGGCCCGAGGTTGGTCGCGACGGTCCGCTCCGGTTCCTCCAGCACAAGCCGAACGCCAACCACCGCGGCGAGGTGATAGATTTCGTCCGCCTCGTCCGCGAGCTTGCCGAGGCGTTCCTCGTTGGTGATGCTGTCGAGGATGATTTGCAGGTTGGGATGGTCGCGCACGACAGCAAGGTTTTCGGCGCAGCCGGTAGACAGGTCGTCGAGGACGACGACGCGCCGCCCATCGGCCAAGAGCGACTCGACGAGGTGGCTGCCGATGAAACCCGCGCCGCCGGTGACCAGGGAGGTGAACATACAGGAGAGTGTAACCGCAATGAGCGCAAAGGAAGAATCGAAAAAAGAGAGTTCAGTACTAGGTCGCGCCCCGGTAAAGATGCTTCTCCGCGACGTAAACCTCGATGGCGCGAGGCACGAGATAACGCAAACTCCGGCTGGCCGCGGCGCGGGCGCGGAGGTCGCGGCTGGAAATGTCGATCGGCGGCGCGTCGATCGTTTCGATGCGCACCGGCGCCGACTCGGCCAATTGCAGGGCCGCGCGGATTTGTTCAACCGTGCGCGTCGCATGTCCCGGTCGCGTCATGACCAGCAAGCCGACTTGTGCCAGCAGGCGGGCCGGTTCGTACCAGGTGTGCATGTCGGCCAGGGTGTCGGAACCCAGAAGCAGGTAGAAATCATCGGCGGGGTGACGGCGGCGCAATTCGGCGACCGTGTCTACCGTGTAGCTCGGCCCCGAGCGTTCCTTCTCGACCTCCTCGACGCGGAAGGCGGGCTGGCCGGCGATCGCCAGGTTGAGCATCTCGACGCGCTGCTCGAATCGTGTCAGCGCCCGGTCCTGCTTGTGCGGCGGCCGCGGGGCGGGGACGAACCAGAGTTGATCGAGACGGCCCTGTTCGCGGCACTGCTCGGCGAGGATCAGGTGGCCCAGGTGGACCGGGTCGAAGGTGCCGCCGAAGATGCCGACGCGCATGACGAGGATTCCGCTTGCCCGCCGCTTGCGGCTTAGCGGGAGAGGCCGCTAAGCCGCAAGCGGCAAAAACCAATCTCACATCATCTCCGGTTCCGGATGCACCCACGGCGCGCGGTACGGCCGGCGCAGCAGCTTGTTCGCCTCCGCGTCGCCGACGACCTGCTGCTTGTCCGCGTCCCACTTCAGCGAGCGGCCGAGCTTCATCGACAGGTTGGCGAGGATGCAGCTCGCCGTCGAGATATGGCCCTGCTCGATGTCCGCCACCGGCTTGCCGCGCGCCGCGATAGCCCGCAGGAAGTCCACCATGTGGCCGCGAATCGCCGGCGCGACGTGCGTCTCC
Source organism: Gemmatales bacterium (assembly GCA_038331535.1). Lineage (GTDB taxonomy): Bacteria > Planctomycetota > Planctomycetia > Gemmatales > Gemmataceae > JBBQPD01. Next base: position 1,930 of record JBBQPD010000882.1, read on the forward strand.
AGATCCTTCTCGGTCTTGTCTTCGGGATACTTGTCCAGTTCCATCACCACATCGCGATGGATCGGCTTGCCCTGGCCGAACGGCGTGAAGTCGTAACTGTTGACGCTCAGCTTCAGCGTACCCTTGTCGCCGTAGATCGTCGCGCCCCAGGGATATTTCGGGTCGTTCGCTTCGCCGTAGGTGCGGTGCTGCCAGATGATCGGCAAATCGCCGAAGTCGAACGTCGCCAGCTGCGTGTCAGCGATGTTCGACTTGCTGCCCTTCTCGACGAGGATGCCGCCCGTCGAATCGACGCTCTTCGGCCAGCCCAGGGCGAGCATCCAACGCACCATGTCGAGCATGTGAATGCACATGTCGCCCATGATGCCGTTGCCGTATTCCATGAACGCCCGCCAGCTGCGCGGATGGACCAGTTTGTTATAAGGGCGCATGGGCGCCGGGCCGGTCCACATCTCGTAATCGAGGTTCTCCGGCGGCTTCTCGTCCGGCGGGTTGCCGCGGGCGCGCATGTGGTAGTAGCAGTAGACTTCGACGAGGCCGACCTTGCCGAGCTTCCCTTCCTTGATGATGGTGTCGCGGGCTTCGATGAGGTGCGGCGTGCTGCGCCGCTGCGTGCCGACCTGCACGACGCGCTTGTGCTTGCGGGCGGCGGCGACCATCGCCTGGCCCTCGACCACATCGACGCTGATCGGCTTCTGCACGTAGACGTCGGCCCCCGCCTCGACGGCGGCGATCATCGGCAGGGCGTGCCAGTGGTCCGGCGTCGCAACCTCGACGATGTCGAGATCCTTCTCCTTGAGCATGGTGCGATAATCGCTGTAGGTGCGCGGCTTCTTCTTGGACGCCTGCCGGGAGGCGACGAGGTCGGCGGCGTCGGCGAGCATTTTCTTGTCCACGTCGCAGAGCGAGACGACCTCGACAGGTGCGACCTGGATCAGGCGCAAGAGGTCGGCCTTGCCATACCAGCCGCAGCCGATGAGGCCGACGCGCAGCGGTTTGGCATCGAATGCGGAAACGCCGCTCGCGGCGGACAGGGCCAGTCCGGCGGCGCTGGCGTTGAGGAACTCCCGGCGATTCATGGCTATCGTCTCCCGAAGAGAGGATCGGTCGAGTCGGGAGATAGTCTAAGCAGGCGGCGAGCGGGCGGCGAGCGGGAGATAGGACCGATCGATGGGAATTCGCATCCGCGCACAAATAGGTTGAACGAGCCGCGACCGTGAGGGGGCGGTTGTTAAAGCGATCCCACACGGTCGCGGCTCGGAGGAATTTTTAAT
>JBBQPD010000883.1:0-3200 GCA_038331535.1 Gemmatales bacterium
CCGGCGTCTCGCCGGTCTGTGCACCAATAGGTGAGATTCCGCTTGGCCAACCGACCGGCGAGACGCCGGTCCCACCAGCAACTTTCGCTTGGCCAACCGACCGGCGAGACGCCGGTCCCACCAGCAACTTTCGCTTGGCCAACCGACCGGCGAGACGCCGGTCCCACCAGCAACTTTCGTCTTGGATAACCAATGGCTGAAGAATCGCCGCGACGGAATCGCGTCACGCCATTTGGCGATATCGTCGCCGTCCCCGAGCGAGGCACTTTCCTGGGCAATCGCGGCGTGCTGCACGACGGCGCGGGCCGCGTGCAGCACGCATGGCAGGTGAAGCGGTGGCTCGTCTGCGTGCTGGAGTTTCGCGGCCGTAAGCGAATGGTAATGGCGCCGAACTCCTACACCGAATTGTTTTTCCTCGATGAGGTTACCGCACTGGCGGCCGGGCACCGTCCCTGCGCGGAGTGCCGCCATGCTCGCTTTCTCGCGTTCTGCAATGCCTGGAGGCAGGTGCATCCCCAGGCTGGCCGCCTGCAACGGCCCACCGCCGCCGAGATCGACGACCGCCTGCACGGCGAACGGCTGAATCCCGACCACTCGAAACGGACCTTCACAGCGCCGCTGGACGAGTTGCCGGACGGCGTGTCCGTGACGCTGAAGGAGCGGGGTGACCAGGCATATTTGTTGCACGGCGGCCGCCTTTTCGCCTGGTCGCCGGGAGGCTACCAGAAGCGAAGGCGCCGGCCGGCGGATGTTCAAGTGCAGGTACTGACGCCGTCCTTGACCGTGGCGGCGATCCAGGCAGGCTATACGCCGGAAATCCACGTCTCGGCACGCCTAGGAATGGAAGGGGACTTGGCCTACCATGGCGGCGAAGCAGCATGACGAAAAGCAGCAAAACGGTTCACGCCGGGTTCGACTACTCGCTGGACTTCAAGAACCTCGACTTCCGCCAGCGCCCGGAACTGTACCGCATCGGCAAGGGCGAGCAGGGCGTGCTGCTGGTCGAGCCATACAAGAGCGAAATCCTGCCGCGCTGGCGATTCAAAACGGTCGCCGAGGCGAAGAAGTCGTCGGGCCAGATTTACAAGTTGTTCCTGGCCTATCTCAAGGCGGCGGACTTCCCGGGAGCGGACATGGCCCGCAAGTTTCTCCAGATGGGCTGGACCCGCGCCCGCCGTTACGCCCACCACAAGGGCGGGCGCAAGTATAACAAGAAGACGGGCGAAGCGTTGCCGCGCACCGACGATCCGGAGAAGGCGGCGGCAGCGGCAATCTTCTACAGCCGGTACGTCAAGGCGCGCGAACATCTGGCATACGTCCGGCAAAAAGAGCTACACGGGCGGAAGTTTGAGGGCCGGTATTAACGATACGTCATCTCTCCAAAGACTTAATAGTGTGAGAATTAGGCCTCTCACCGATTTAGGCCCGTGAGGGGCCGCGGTGAATTGCTAGGGGTGAAATCCCTGGCCGGCCGCGGCGTGTCGGACATCCTCCGACTTCCGAAAGCGACTTCCATGCTCCGACTTGGCCTCTGTTGCCTCTTTCGCGACCAGCCGATTCAATTCGCCGGCACGACGGCCACCGCCATTGGCAGGATGACGCGCCCGGACGCCCTGGCGAAACTGGCCCGCCTCGCCGCCGCCAACGCCGAGGCGTTGCTGGCCGCGCTGCGCTTTTGCGTCGACAATGGCATCGGCTGCTTCCGCGTCCATAGCCAGATTCTGCCGCTCAAGACGCATCCCCAACACGGCTACCACATCGCGGATTTGCCGGGATGCGATGCGATCGTGCGCCGGTTTCAGGATTGCGGGGCGTTCGTCCAACTGAACCATCTGCGAACCTGTTTCCATCCCGATCAGTTCGTGGTACTGAACTCCCAGCGTCCGGAGGTTGTGCAGGCGTCAATCCAGGAACTCGAATACCAGGCCGAAGTCGCCGAGTGGGTCGGGGCCGATGTCCTCAACGTCCACGGCGGCGGCGCCTTCGGCGACAAGCCCAAGGCCCTGGCCGACCTCGCCCGCAACCTCAACCACCTCTCCCCTTCCGCCCGAAATCGGTTGACAGTGGAGAACGACGACCGGACCTACACCCCCGCCGATCTGCTGCCATTGTGTCGGACGGAAGGCGTGCCTTTCGTTTACGATGTCCATCATCATCGTTGTAACGGAGACGGAATGTCCGAAGAGGAAGCGACGGCGCAGGCCGTCGCCGTCTGGAAGCGGGAACCGTTGTTCCATCTTTCCAGCCCGCGCGAGGGCTGGACCGGGCCAAGACCGGCGCCGCACCACGACTTCATCGACGTGAACGACTTTCCGAAATGTTGGCGCGGCCTCGACCTCACCGTGGAAGTGGAAGCCAAGGCGAAGGAAATCGCGGTGTTGCAACTCAAGAGGGACCTTGCGAAGTGAGAAAAAACGCCCCGCGCCAGGAAGGTCGCAAAGAACGGTTGAACACGGACAGCCGACCGCGGCGCCAAAGCGCCCAGCCCTGACCGCCAAACAAGCAAGGCCCCCGCCGGCCCTTCGGGAAGGGAGCGGAGGCCTCGTTGCCGCGGCGCCGGCGTTTCACTTCTGCAGAAGGCGGATGCGGATCGGCGGGTGATTGTCCCGGTCGCGGCCATAGTCGTCGCCCCAACCGTAGCAGTTCCACCAGTACGAATAGCAGTCGTCCCGGTCCTAGCGACGGTCGTGATCTCGGTCATGGTCGCGGTCGCGATCCCGGTCATGGTCGCGATCCCGGTCGTGGTCGCGGTCTTGATGTTTCGGCTCGTGGCGTTGGCCGGCCTGGGTCGCTCCGCACGCCGTCAGGCCCAGCACGACCACCGCCAGAATGCTCCGGGTCTTCTTCTTGGCCACTGCTCCTCAGAAAGATGTTTTGGTTTCCCGGTCTGGCCGGCTCGCATCGTCCGGCCCATGCACTGCTCCGCGTAGGATGCGGCGGCTTGTTCCAGGGGTCGGAAGATATTTTTGGAGTGGGCGCATGCCGAGGTTGCCGAACAGACCGGCGGCGGCCCGACCCTGGCGCCGGCGCCGCACTATCATCGCCTCGCCTGCCGGCTTATCCGGTGCAATCCTTTCCGCATGTGCGGACGATTCTTTATTTTGATGTCCCCCACCGACGTCGCCGATTTGTTCGGCCTGGCCGACGTTCCCGAGGCGGCGCCGCGCTACAACGTCGCTCCCACGCAGACCATCCTGGCA
>JBBQPD010000884.1:0-3196 GCA_038331535.1 Gemmatales bacterium
GGTATCCGGGCCCGTGGCATATGCTGACGATCATTCCCGTGGAGGAAACGCCGGGTGTCGTCTAACCGCCGAGGGGGGGGGGGCTGCCCCCCCGGTGAGTCACGGGGGGGCTGACGCCCCCCGCTCGCCGGTTAGACGACTCCCGGCGTTGCGTCCACGGTATTGATCGTCTGCATAGGCCACGGGAACGGATACGACGGCGCTTGCTGCCCCTCCCCGGCCTTTTCGACTCGGCCCGCCACGAGACGCACGACGCGATCGGTGGCAGACAGGATTTCCATGTTGTGAGTCACCATGATAATAGTCAGCCCATCCTGCCGGTTCAAGTCGCGCAGCAGGCGGACGATCTCGGCGCCGTTGCTCGCGTCGAGGTTGCCGGTCGGCTCGTCGGCGAGCAGGACGCGCGGCCGGGTGATGAGCGCCCGCGCGAACGCGGCCCGCTGCATCTCGCCGCCCGATAGCTCGCGCGGCTTGTGCGTCAACCGATGACCCAGGCCGACGCGGTCGAGCAGCTCCACCGCGCGGTGGCGCAATTCCCGGCGATTCCAGTACCAGCCGAGGACGGAGTGCGAAATCATCATCGGCATCAGCACGTTTTCCAGCGCCGTCAGCTCCGGCAGCAGGTGGTAGAACTGGAAGATGAAGCCGAAGACGCCGTTGCGCATCTTGTTCTGCTTGTCGGCCGACAGGTTGTCGATGCGCTCGCCGTCGAAGTTAATGCGGCCGCGGTCCGGCTTGTCGAGTGTGCCGAGCAGGTGCAGCAGCGTACTCTTGCCCGAACCCGAATTGCCGACGATGCTCAGGAACTCGCCGTCGCGCACCTGGAGATCGACCCCCTTGAGCACCTCGGTGACGACGGCGTGCTTGCGGTACGTCTTGCACAGTCCGGAGGCGGTGAGCAGGGGGAACAGGTCGGACATGAATAACTCCGAGTGACAAGGTGACATGGTGACAGGGTGACAAGGTGACAAGGTGACAGGGTGACAGGGTGATAGGGTGATAGGAATGTCTTTGCTCACCTTGTCACCTTGTCACCTTGTCACCCTGTCACCTTGTCATCATTCGTACCGCAGCGCCCGCACCGGGTGCAGCATCGCCGCCCGTAGCGCCGGCAGTACGCTGAACAGCACCGCGATGCCGACCGCGCCGACGTTGACAAGCAGGACGCTCATCTGCTGGATGTCGGTCGGAATCTCCTTGAAGTAGTACACGTCGCGCGGGAAAATCTCCGCCCCGGTCAGCTTCGACAGGCCGCGTTCGATCTCGTTGATGTAGACTGTGATGGTTACGCCCAGCGACGTGCCCAGGCCGGCGCCGACGACGCCGAGCAGCAGGCCGTAACCGAGGAAGATTTTCATGACGCCGAAGTTGGACGCGCCCAGCGCTTTGAGAATGCCGATGTCGCGCGTCTTCTCGATCACGATCATCGAGAAGATGGCCAGGATGCCGAAGCCGGCCACCGCGATAATCATGAACAGCAGCACGTTGAGAATGCCCTTCTCGACGCTGATCGCCGCCAGCAACGGCCCCTGTTTCTTCTCCCACGTCTCCACTTCCAGCCCGTGGCCGGCGAACACCTCTTGCAGTCGTTTCACGACCGCCGGCGCGTCGCGATAATCCTTCAGCCGTATCTGAATGCTCGTGGCCCGGCCATCGAGGTTGCGGAAGTGCTGCAACTCGTCCAGCGGCATGAAGACGTAGTTCGAGTCGTACTCGCTCATCTCCGTCTTGATGTAGTCGGCGATGACGAAACGCCGCATTTCGGGCGAGAGATTGGGATATTTCACCGTCGTCATCTGGATATCGTCGCCCGGTTCGAGGAGGCCGATCTCATCGACCGTGCCGTCTGCGTTCTTCTGCCGAGCGTGCGAGATGGCCCAGCCGAGATAGATGCCGACCGGCTTCGCAGGCCGGCTCAGCGGGTCCGCAACCTTCTCCGGATTGTCCGGCGGCAGCAACTGCTCCCACGGCTTCGGTAGCTCCTTGGCCAGAGGATCGCCAAGCGACGGCAACTCGACGGGCGCTCCGAGGTGTTCCGGCTTGGCGCCGATCAATCCCATCGGAAAGTGGTGATGGACGTAGCGCTGATAGGCCTCGGGGCCGAGATCGAACGAGGGATGACGCCGGTTCTCCGCGCGGGTCAAGTGCTCCGAGAAACCGCCGACGCGGGCGCGCCCTTCGGGATCGATGCCGATCAGCTTGACGGGCCGCGTCACCGGGTTGTTATTGATGCGGTAGTGCAGCATGGCGAAGACTTCCAGCGTCGGAGTCATCGCCTCGATGCGGTCGTTGAGGAAGGCGTCGGCGCGAATCGCCGCCATCTTCGCTTCGGGATCGGAGAAGCCGTCGTAGTCGTTGGCCTCGACCACGACGTCGGAGATGAGTCCATGCAGCCGTTGCCGCAGCTTGGTGCTGAAGCCGGCCATGACGCTGTTGACGACGATGAGCGTCGCCACGCCAAGCATGACGCTGACGATGCACGCCAGCGCCAGGTAGCGCGTCAGCAGATACCGCCAACAAAGCACCAGCTTGTACAAGGCCAACCCTCCGTGATTAGCCACAGATGAACACAGATGAACACAGATCAAAACAAGAGAGCAAAAGAATATCGCAACTCTCTCCTTTTCTTTGTCTTATCTGTGTTTATCTGTGTTCATCTGTGGCTAAACTTTCTCCGGCCGCAGAAGCGGGAACAGGATCACGTCGCGGATCGTCGTCGTGTTGGTCAGCAGCATCACCAGGCGGTCGATGCCGACGCCGAGGCCGCCGGCCGGCGGCATACCGTGCCGTAGCGCTCGCACGAAGTCGGCGTCCATCTTCGCCATCGAGTCTTCTTCCTTCAAGCCCGCGAGCTGCTGGCGAAACGTCTGCTCCTGCGTGATCGGGTCGTTCAGCTCCGTGTAGGCGTTCGCCAACTCCATGCCGCGGACGTACAGCTCGAAGCGCTCGGCGACGTTTGGGTTGCCGCGCTGTCGCTTCGTCAGCGGACAGAGCGCCGCCGGGTAGTCGTACACGAACACCGGACCGACGAGCTTGTCCTCGACGCACTCCTCGAAGAGGAAATGGACCAGCACGTCGTGATGCTTGCCAGCGGCTTTCAGGCCGCGCGTCTCGGCTGCCTGGCGCACGCCAGCCTCGTCGTCGATCGCGACGCCGACGTGTTCGCGGAACAGATCGGCATAGGACAGACGGGACC
>JBBQPD010000885.1:0-3195 GCA_038331535.1 Gemmatales bacterium
GGCCGACCTACGGATTGGCCGCGGCGTGGAAGAGCAAGTACGTCAAGGAGACGTGGAAGGACCGCATTCCCGACGGGACCCACCCGCTCGACCCGTTGCTCGGCGCGCCGATGGGAGAGGACAATTACGTCGGCGCCGGTCGCGGTCGGTTGGTGTTCGGCTGCTCGTTCGCGGATGCCGCCCTCCTCAACGATGCGTTTGCGGAGGGCAACGGCCCGGACAGCTTTTACGCCTACAAGTTCGGCCCCCGCGTCGCCGTCTACGGTTCTCGAGTGTTCGTCGCCAACAACCTCCTGCCGGTCAGCGGGCGCAACTTCAAGTACGCGCAGACGACGCGCAAGACCTCCTCCGGCAAGGGCGGCAGCATGACGCTGGGCGAGTTCGTGCCGGACACGACCATCCTTTTCGACTACGGGAAGACGTGCGGCATCGAAGTGAACAAGACCAGGGCTTGGTCGCCCAAAGGGGGACTCTACGAGGAAGGCGTGGTCATCCGCGACAACTGGGTGTTCAATCACGGACACAAGGGGTTCAACATTTCCGGCCAGTGGGTGACGATCCGCCACAATCGGAACGAGCGCCTGTTCCTCAAGGGCGGCGCGAACGTCTACGGCCTGGGCGAGGGCTGGGTGCTGACGCTCGACGGCAACCTGCGTTCCAACGCCGGCGGTAATGGGGCGATCTCCGACAACCTGTCGCGGGCGTTCGACCTCTCGGGGCGCGACCTGTGGGTGGACGGCAATTCTTTCAACAACGTGGGGTCGAGTCCCGGCAACGACGGCGAGGGCATCCTCTGCCAGTTGCACGGCGGCACCCATCTTTCAGGGTGGGCGCTGACGCACAACCGCCATGAGAAGGGCACCGGCCAGAGCAGCTACCTCGGCGCCTGGGACGTGGACATCCGCGGTTGCCTCATCGCCTGGAACGAAACGGCCGGTTGGGTCGGCTTCATCAACGTCGGCAAGCATGAAGTGATTGACTGCGCATTCGTGGCGAACAAGGCGGCGCAGGGCGTGCGCACCGGCAAGGACATGGCCGAAGCGGTGATTCTCGAAGGGCCGAAGGTTGTCCCAAACGCACCGAAGGACGTGAAAACGATCGTGTACGGCGGCGACGCGGTGAAGGTGACGTGGGTGGACGCCTCGGGCAACGAGATTGGCTTTCGCGTGGATCGCAGCCTCGATGGCGGCAAGACGTGGGGTCCGATCGCCTACCGTCCGCCCCACGCGAAGCGCGACGACGCCAACGCGCTGACGTGGGTCGATTTCACCGCCCCGACCGGCAAGCCGCTGCGCTATCGCGTGGTCGCGCTCAACGCCGAAGAGAATGAGAGTGGCGCGAGCGCCGCGACGGACGCAGTAACGCTTGCCGCTCCACGGAAGTAACACCTACTCGATTGAGTCTTCTACCATAACGAGCCAACCATGACGCGCCGCCGTTTGTTGCTTGTGGTCCTGTGGTGCATGCTGGCGTCGCCCGTGCGGGCGCAGGTGTATCAGTACGCCGTCCCCGCCAAGGACGTGGCCGGTAAAGAGATCACGGCCTTTCTTTGGGTGCCGCCGGACGCGGAGCGCATCCGCGGGGTGTTGATCGGCGGCTCGACTCTGATGGAGCCGGAGTTCGCCGGAGATCCGGTCATCCGCAAGGCCTGCGCCGCGGAGCAACTGGCCATCGTCTACTTCTTCCCGTCTCTCGACGCCGTGTTCGATTACAAGGAGAAAAACGCGGCCACGCTGCTTCAGAAGGCGCTCGACGCGCTGGCCGAAGCCTCAGGCTACCGGGAGATCGCGGTCGCCCCGCTGTTCCCCTTTGGCCATTCGGTCGGCACTATCTTCGCCAGTCACGTCGTTTGCTGGAATCCGGAGCGCTGTTTCGGGGCACTCCTGTTCAAGGGCGGAATCCGAACTCCCGTCAACGATCCCGGCGCCTCGCTTGTGGGTGTGCCCATACTGGCAATCAAGGGGCAGTTCGAGGAATTTGGCCCCGGCCCGAGCGGCGTGCTGAGGAACTTCGAGGATCGCGAAGCGGCATGGAAGGGGATGCGCGATCAGCTCCTCGAGTTGCGAGGCAAAGACGAGCGGCACCTGCTCAGTTACCTCGTGGACCCGGGCGCGTCGCACTTCGCCTGGTCGGAACGGCTTGCCCCCTACACCGCCCAGTTCATCCGCAAGGCGGCGCAGGCACGCATCCCGGACTGGCCAGCTGACACACGCGAACCGGTCAAGTGCCGCACGATCAAACCGGCGAGCGGGGCGTTGACCGGCGCTGACCCAGGTCGGAAGGGTCGTGCCGCTTCCTACAGCGAATTCGACAAGAAAGCACGGCAAGAGGTGTTCTGGCATCTCGACCTGAAACTGGCGCAGGCCAATGACGCCTTCCACGACGGTATGTTCGACAAGAAACCGCAGTTCGTGACGTTCGCCGATCCCAAAAGCGGAAAGCCCCTGTATGTGGGCCACGATCTGCGGCTAAAACTCGGCGTCTACTGGGTGGGGCCGGACACGTTCAAGGTCGCCGGCACGTTCCTGGACAAGGTGCCTGACAAGTATCCGACAGTGGAAGGCGCGATCGGCCACGCGGAAGGGCCGGTCCGGTTCCGGGCCTTCGGCGGCAGCACCCTGGAGCCTGTGGGGCCGGACACCTTTCGCGTCCGCCTCGATGGTCGGCGGCGGCCGAACGCGAACATTCTGGCCTACCACCCAGGCGATGCCACTTTCCGCCACGCCGAACAGCAGGGTCGGCTCGGACTGCCGGAACGACTGGCCGTTGGCAAGAGCCAAACCATCAGCTTTCCCACACCCCAGAACCTGCGGGCGGGCAGTCCGCCTTTGAAGCTGCAAGCGACGAGCGATGCCACGCTGCCGGTGCGCTACTACGTGGAGAGCGGGCCGGCGGTGATCGAAGGCGACGTGTTGAAACTGACTGAAATTCCGCAAAGAGCCACTTTTCCGCTCACGATCACAGTCTTTGCCTACCAGTACGGTAGCGCCGTCGAACCGTTCGTCCAACGCGCGGAACTGGTGAAGCAGGTGGTCTCGCTCGAGAAGTGACCACCCAGATCGAACAAGCAGCTTGCCGGTCGTGCGTGCAGCGACCGCGTTGAATCCGTCGTCCCCGGTGCCGCGTATGTGATACAGCATACCGTGGATTCGACACCAGAAACTAGGAGACGAACGCTCATGAAACCAAGAACGC
>JBBQPD010000886.1:0-3191 GCA_038331535.1 Gemmatales bacterium
ATGCCGGTGATCAACAAATTGCAGAGGCCGGCGGTGGTCATGGTGATTCGCGCCGGGTCGCCTTGACGAGGTTGGTAGCCCCAGCTGCCGTTGGTGTCTTGCGTGGAGAGGAACAGGTCGCGCATCACTTTGAGCGCGTCCGTATCGACCGTGGCGCCGGCGAGCAGCGTCTCGTGCAGAGCGAGAAGGGCGTACTGCGTATTTGAATTGTCCGCGCCGGCGTTCGGCGTGTAGCTCCAACCCAGGGGACTGCGGCTCTTTTGGAGCCAATCGACATTGCGCTGGATGAGCTTCGCGTCCTCCGGTAGCCCGGCCATGGCGAAGACCATGGTTTGCAGACTCACGGTATACGTCTCGCTCGGTTCGATCGTCCGCAAGTAGTTGAGAGCGCTGCGGACCGTCTTATCGGTGACCGGTTCGCCGGCAGTCAATAGGGCGAGGGTTGCAAGGGCTGCGCCGCCGCCGTTCGGTGCGCGTTGTGTCCGAAAGGTCCAGTTGCCATTGTCCTTCTGATTTTGCTTGAGGTAATTCACGCCGTCCTTGATCGACTTGCGTACCTTTTCGACAAGCGGTTCGACCGGAGTTTCGGCTGAGCGGGCAGTAGGAAGGCCCGCGAATGGGGCGAACGAGGTGAAGAGCAAGAGAGCAAGTGGTGTACGTGGCATTCGTGGCATCCTCGGGCGTAGAAAGGAACCCTTCCTGAAGTCCATTATACCACCGCCGCGGCTTGCCGTTTCGCGCGACTTCAACGCCGCTACTCTTCCAACCCCAGCCCCGACAACACCAAATCGCGCACCGCCGTCATGTGCAAATTATCCCCCGGTGCCGCGCCATCGCCGATCATCAACGGTCTGTCAAGCGGGTCCGTCGCGGCGAGACCGTGACTGCCGCGCACCAACTCGGCGTCGAGCGGCACCACGTCGAACAGCGTGCGAAATCCCATCTTCTTCTGAAGTAGCCGCCGGATGACGCGGCCCTTCGGCCACCACAATTTCGGATCGAAGAACAGTTCGCACGGGTCATAACCGGGCTTGCGATGGATGTCCACACAACGGGCGTAATCCGGAGCCAGCCAGTCGTCCAGCCAGAACGGGTAGGCGAACCAGGCGTCGGGAGCGCTGAGCAAAATCAAGTCGCCGGAACGCTCGTGAAGAAGACCGAGTTCGGCGCGCTCTTCTCCGCCAACGACCTTTGCCACACCGGGCAGCGCCGCCAGGAGTTCGCGCACGCGTCGCAAGTCGTCCGCGTCGGGCACATAGATGTGAGCCAGTTGATGATCGCAGACGGCAAAGGCGCGGCTGGTGAACAGGTCGGGCTGTTCGCCGAACGGTCCGGGGCGCACGTCGAGTAGCTTCGCCGCGCGCAGAATCCGGTTCGGGTAGACCGGGCGCGAAACCTGAACGTGTCCGTACTCACTCACGACCCAGACACGCGCGCCGGCGGACCGCGCGGTGTCGAGCAGCGGGGCGCAAGCGTCATCGAGTTCGCCGACGAGCCGCTTCATGTCGCTGCCAAGCGGTCCGAAGCGCTGCGGATCATAATCGAGGTGCGGCAGATAAACGAGCGTCAAGTCGGGTCGCTCCGTCGCCAGTACGTCGGCGGCACAGCGGGCGATCCATTGCGTGCAGGGCAGACCGGCCATTGGCCCCCAGAAGGACGGGAACGGAAAGGGACCGAGCTGTCTCTCCAGCCTTTCAGTGAGGCCGGCGGGCGTACCGTGGATGCCGAACGCCTTGTTGCCGTCGGCGCCGTAGTGTGGCTTCGGCGTGACGCTGATATCGACGGCCGCGCCCTGGTTGTACCACCAAAAGAGTTTGGCGCTCTTAAATGGGCGATTGATCCGCGCGGCTCGCTTCCGCGCCGTGAGATACAGCGGTTCGGCCTGGATGAGCCGATTCGATTGCTGCCAGAAGCGAACCTCGCCGGTATCGCGGAAGATCCAGCCGTTGCCGACGATGCCGTGATCGCTGGCCGTTTTGCCGGTCAGAAGCGTCGCCTGGGCGGTGCAGGTGACGGCGGGTAGCACTTCGCGGAGCGACCGCATCCAGCCGGTCTCGGCGAGGGCGCGCAGGCGCGGCGCGAACGGCAGCAGGCGCGGCGTCAGGCCGACGGCGTTGATGAGAACGAGCGACATATCAGGCGAGTATCTCGGGAATAACCTGCCCATGCACGTCGGTCAGCCGCCGGTCGATGCCGTTGTGTCGGAAGGTCAGCTTCGTGTGGTCGAGGCCGAGCAGGTGCAGGATCGTCGCATGGATGTCGTAAACGAGGGTCGGATTGTCGCGGTCGGCTGGTTTGTAACCCCACTCGTCGCTTGGTCCGTGGCTGACGCCGCCCTTGATGCCGCCGCCGCTGAGCCAGTTCGTGAAACAGAACGGATTGTGGTCGCGGCCCTTGCCGCCCTGGGCGCACGGCATCCGGCCGAACTCGGTCGTCCACAGGATGATTGTCTCGTCGAGGAGGCCAATCCGCTTGAGGTCTTTGATGAGTGCGGCGGCGCCGCGGGCCATGCCGGACGCGAGCGGCCCGTGGTCGCGCGGTACGTCCTCATGCGAGTCCCAGTTGCGGCGCGGAAAGCCGTTGTCGTTGCCGGACCAGATTTGCACGAACCGAACGCCGCGTTCCAGCAAGCGGCGGGCGACCAGGCATTTGCGGCCGAAGTAATCGGTCTCCTCGACCGCGTTGATCTCCTTGTCGAAGCTCGTTTTGCCGTGATCGAGGCCGTAAAGTTTCAGGACGTGAGCCGGTTCCTTCGAGAGATCGAGTGCTTCGGGGGCGGCGAGCTGCATCTTTGCCGCCAACTCGTATGAGCGGATGCGCGCATCCAGACGCGAGTCGCCAGGGCGTTCGTCGGCGTGGCCCTGGTTGAGTTTCTTCAGCAGCCCCATGCCCTCGGCGGTGCCGCTGGGAGTGACGAAGTCGCCCTTTTTCGAGGGGAACAAGTCGGCGATGGGAGTGGCCGTTCCCGGCCTGACGAGCGTGCCCTGGTGCTGGGCAGGCAGAAACGCGGAGTCCCAGTTCTTCTGGCCGTTGGACGCAAAGCCGCGGTGATCGGGCAACACGACGAACGACGGCAGGTTCTCGTTGAGGCTGCCAAGACCGTAACTCACCCAGCAGCCCATGCCGGGAAAGCCGGGGTTCTGAAAGCCAGTCGCCTGGAGATAGGTGCCCTGGCTGTGAACGCCGGTCTT
>JBBQPD010000887.1:0-3189 GCA_038331535.1 Gemmatales bacterium
CCTGTTCCAGATTCGGCAGGAGGAACGCGCCCCAGCCCCAGCCCGGCGTCGTGTCGGTCGCGCCGTCGCTGTACGGGGCCGTGGTGCGGTATCCGGGCGGAAAGCTCTGATTGGTGTCATGGTAACCCTGAGCGGCCAGACCGATCTGCTTCAAATTGTTTTGACATTTAAGGCGCGCGGCCGCCTCGCGGACTTTCTGGACGGCCGGCAGCAACAGGCCGATGAGGACTGCGATGATGGCGATGACCACGAGCAACTCGATCAGCGTGAACCCGGAACGACGAGATATCGGACGCATCGGAACGCTCTCCGCAGAAGCCTCTCGACAATTCATCGGGGGCGGTTGTTATTGAGATTGAATCTCAGTATCTAAGAATGTAGCGGTTTCGACTGAGCGGTCAACGGTCTTTTCAGCATTTCATTGAAATGATTTACGAAAGAGGGACTTGTTGAGACGGAGTCGCGAGGGGAGTTGAGATGGAAACGGTGCAACTGCCTGCGGGGAGCTTCAGATTTCCGACGCGAAGTGATAATCGAGTTCCCAGGACGCCGCGGCGGGCAGCGGTCCCAGACGACGTAGCAACCGGCGATGGCGCAGCACATCCGCCAGTTCCGCCAGCACCGCCAGGCGACCACGCAGGAACGGCAGCAGCGTTCCCTCGCGCCAGCGCCGCCAGGCCTTGGCGGCGACAACACCGAGGTGCCAGGGGAGGGCACGCAAGAGGGCGCCGAGCGGTAGATTGCGCCAGAAGACGCGCTCCTCGTTTCGCGATTGCTGCTCTAACAATCGGGGACATGCTCGGCCGTGCGACGCCGACACCTGATGCCAGACGCGCGACGCCGGCTCGTACCAGACGCGATAGCCCGCCCGGTGCAGACGGAACGACAGATCGACGTCGTCGAAGTAGGCCCCAAACTCCTCCGGAAAGCCGCCGACGCGCAGGAAGACGTCGCGTCGGTAGAATGCGCTCGACGCGCTGGCGCCGAACACGAACCCGGGTTGAAGCAGTTCCGGTGTCAGCGGGGCATTGTGGCCGCGTTTGCCCGCGATCCCGCCGACGAAATAACGGTCGCCGGCGCTATCCACCACGGGACTTCGGAGTTCGTCGGACTGTTTCAGCACGAGCGGAGCGACAGCCGCCACATCCTTGCGTTCAAAGGCGGCGAGGGCCGCCTCGGCCCATCCAGCGGTGACCTCCGCGTCGTCGTTGAGCATTTCGACGATGGCATGACCGGCCGCTCGAACGCCGGCGTTGGCCGCGACGCAGAAACCGGATCGACGTGCTATGCGGACGATGCGCACGCTGGCAAACGACTCCGCCACGGCGGTGACAGCGCCGCCCGGAGAGGCGTCATCGACCACGACGACTTCCGTCCCGGCCGGGGCGTGGCACACGACGGAGTCGAGGCAGCGGCGCAGCAGGTCGGCCCGATTATGGCTTGGAATCACGATCGAAAATGGCGCCACGATCCGCTTCCTCTCGGTGTACGACGCGCAGCAATCGGCGTTCGGCCGCGACCTTGTCGCCCCGAACCAGGTCGTCGGTGAGCTTTCCTAGTTCGTCGAAGACGCCGGCAGCCGAGGAGTCTCCTCGCCGCCGAGCGCCGAAGGCGCGTAGCCGGGCCTCCTGGCGCACCAGCCCAGCCAGGATGCGCACCTGCCAGCGCGGCCAGTGTTTGCGGGCGTAGGTGAGGAGCGCATGGCGCGTCACCAGGCGCAGGTGCGGCGGCACTTCACGGCCGTGCAGCGGAGAATGATGAATTGCACAGACCGATGGCTCGAAGGCCACCGTCCAGCCGGCGGCTTCAGCGCGCCGGCACAGGTCAACGTCCTCGTAATAGAGGAAGAAGTCGCGGTCGAAACCGCCGAGTTGCTCCCAGCAAGCCCGACGCACCAGCAGACAGCAACCCGTCGCCCAGTCAACGGGGCCAGGTTCCTCGCCGGAAAGCAAGTTGTACTTGCGCAGCCAGCGCGGCAGTAACAAGCGTGCCACGGAGCCGGCCAGTGTAGGAAACGGCCCGGTGGACGGCTGGCGCGTGCCGTCCGGGTTCAGCAGACGGAAGCCGACGACGCCGAGGTTCGGATCTTCCAATGTCCCGCGTTCGGCCGCCTGCAATGCCTGGGCGAGAAAGCCGGGAGCGAGCGTAACGTCCGGGTTTAGTAGCAGAATCCAATCGCCGCGCGCGAGTCGGCAGCCCTCGTTGACGGCACGGGCAAAACCGCGGTTCTGCCGCCAGCGGCGCACGGAGACGCCGGACAGTCGCCGCAGTCGGTGCATGAGGGGATGACGCGGCGAATTGTTGTCGACCACGATCACTTCGGCGTCGCCGCGGCGCAGAGCGGGTGAGGATCGCAGCTGTCGCACCAACGACGCCGTCTCATCCCAGCGGTGGTAGTTGACGACGACGACCGACAACCGGGGTATGCGCGTCAGTCGCCGAGACGGTGCGGCCGGCCGCGGACTGGGCGCGGCGAGAGGGGGCGCGGTTGGTGAAACAAGATACAAGTCCATCGGGGCTCCTTCCCTCGGACGGAAACTGCGTGGCGTCGGCCGTGAATGCGGGAGAGTATAGCTCCCCCGCTCGCGCGCGTGCAATGCCGGTTCTCAAAACGTGCGACGTGCGACGTGCGACGGGAAAGATGAAGTGCCCTCCGCACTTCGCACTTCGCACGTCGCACTTCGCACTGCCGACGCACGTGGCACGATGAAGATCACCGACTTCGGCATCGGCGGCGTGGCGGCCAGTCGGGAGATCGCCCACACGGGGCGCGGCGTCAGTCAGGGGGCATTTCTCGTGACCGCGCTGCGCGGCTCCCACACGCCGTTGTACGCCTCGCCGCAGCAGATACGCGGTCTGCCGCCCGACCCGCGCGACGACGTCTACTCCCTCGGCGTCATCTGGTATCAACTGCTGACCGGCAACCTCGTCGCCGGGCGGCCGGGCGGCTCACGCTGGGTGCAGCGCCTGAATGAACTCGGCGTGCCTGGGCCAATGCTCGCCTTGTTGGGTGAGTGCGTCGAGGAAGAACCGACCGATCGTCCGAAGGACGCCGCCGAACTGGCCGACCGCCTCGCCGCGCTGCTCGAAGTTCCGCCCGCCGTCGCACCAAAGCCGCTACCGGCTCCTGTGGTCGAACTGCCGTCGTCGCTCACGAACTCGGTCGGCATGAAACTGGCGCTGCTGCCG
>JBBQPD010000888.1:0-3180 GCA_038331535.1 Gemmatales bacterium
GCGACAGGAAATCGCGTTTTAACATCGAGCCATCTCTCTCAATCCTCAGTCCTCAGTCCTCAGTTATTTCGACGGCTGAATCTTCTCGTGCAGCAGGCCGACAAGTTGTTCCAGTAGGTCGAGGAACTCCGTGCCGGCGACGGCGATAACCTGGCGCACTAGACGACGGCGTCGCTCCAGCCGATTGACAAACGCATCGGTGCCGTAAGCCGCCAGCGGTCCGTCCGGTCCTTGCAGCGTCAGGATTTCGTCGATCTCCGCCGGCGTCAGCTGCCTGGCCCGCTCGGCGTTGCGCTCCAGCCAGGCAACCAGCTCCGGCTGCCATGCCCGATCGTAAAGTTTGCGCACGGCCTCGCCGCCGTGCGTCGGATGGCTATCACTCATGCGCGGCAGCAGACGCTCCAGCGGCATGGTCCGCAACTCGTTGACCGAAAGGCCCAGCGCCTTGGAGCAGGCGCCGACGGTGGCGTTGCGCAAGTTGCGCGCGCCGTTCTCCGACAGGATCGTTCGCACCGTGTGCCGATTCAGCCGGGCGATGCGCGCGAACTCCTCCATGTTCCAGCCGCGCTCTTCCACCAACCGCGCGATCTTCGCTGCCAGTTCGCGATTATCGGGCGTCGGCTCAGCCATGACGAAATCCCAAAAAGAATAAACCCCAGAGACACAGATTGCCGCTTGCGGCTTAGCGGATGCGCCCGCGAAGCCGCAAGCGGCAATGGCCGCGCTGTTTCCTCAGGAGTGGCAGTGACGGCAGCGTTTGAGCATGCGCAGGGTGTTGCCGTGGTCGCCATGCGGTTGGCAGCTAAGCTCGTCCATGAGCCGGCGCATGAGGAACACGCCTCGGCCGCCGGGTCGCAATTCAGCCGGGTCGAGGTGGGGCACGGCGTCGAGGTTGAATGGCTCGCCCTCGTCGATCAGGCGGATTTCGATACCGTCGGGAAACAACCGGCACTGGATATGAATCGGCGCCTCGGGATTCCCCTGGTGCGCGTGGCGCATGACGTTGTTAGTCGCTTCGTCCGTGGCCAGGACGACGGCATGCGTGAAGTTTTCGTCAAAGCCGGCCACCAGGCAAACGCCCTCCACGAAGGCCCGCGTCAGCGACAGGAGACGCAAGTCGCTGGCGATGGTCAGGTTCCAGGGCATCGCCTCGTAGGCCATCGTCTCTTCCCCCCTCGAAGGCGGCGGACCCGTCCGACCAAACGGCTGAATTATAGAGGGATGACGGTACGCCAGCAAGTCGGGTGTGCCGCCCGCGAGGGTAACTCCCGAATATGGCCGCGCCGGTGTTGCGGCCTGTAGGGCCGCTTCCGTCAGCCCAGGCCGAAGACCGGGGGGTGATCTGGATCGACGTCCCTTCCCATCTTCCCTCCCCCACCCGATCCGCGCAAACACATAGCAATCGCGGCTCTTTTTTCTGAATTGTCTTGCCCGAAAGCGACGTGCTGGTATGATACCTCCTTGCGATCATGGACGATCCGCACACCGCTGCATGGAGGCAGCATCTTATGAACACCACAATCAATCTCTTCGAACACCTTCTGGACACGGGCCGGCGCCACCACGAGCTGGGTAGGCACCGCGACGCCCTGGTCGTGCTGACCCGGCTAAGCGGCTGTCGCGACATTCCCGCCGAGGTCGCCGAGGAGGCGCAGGCCCGACTCGGCGAGCTGCAACTGAAGCGGCGCAAGTTCGTCCGCGCGCGCCGCCACCTGACCGCCGCCCTCCGCCACCGCCCCAACGAGGCGCGCTACCACCACCTGATGGGCCTCGCCTGCCAGGAAGAAGACCGCGGCGACCTGGAGCGGGCCGCCAAGCACTTCCGCCGGTCGCTGGCGCTGGACGCCACGAATGTTGCCTGCCTCGTCGATTGCGGCCTGCTGGCGATCCGCCTCGGGCGTTCCGAAGACGGCCTGGCCAAGCTGCGTGAGGCCGTCACCCTGGCTCCGGACGACCCGAATGTGACGGCCAAGCTGGTCAAGGGGCTTCGGCACCTCGGCAAGCCGGATGAGGCGCGGGCCGAAGTGCGGGCTTCCCTGTTCCGTAACCCGCGCGACCCGCGTTTCCGCCGGCTCTGGAACGAATACCAGTTCCGCGAGCTGCGCCGGGTGCAGCACGCCCGCCGCGAAGACGGCGCGCCCACGGCCGAACCTGTGTTCTTGCCGTTCGTTGCGCGAGCGGCAAATCCGGAAGCGCCTCAAGTTCGTCACGACGGTCCCGCGACCATCGCGCCGCCGCACCGCCTGCGCGTTTATCGGAAGAAGAATCAGCGTGAGGTGAAATAGTGCCACGCCGACCAGCCCCAAGCGCAAGCGATGGTCGGTTCTCCGCGCGCTTGGGGCTGGTAGCAAACGAATCCGTACAATTGCGGTGTCGCTCTCAGGGAACAGCCCCATGCTCCCGAACGGAACACCGCGGATTCTTGTCTGTGCCGCCCAGCCGGATGGTCTGGCCGAACTCCGCCGCCAACTCGCCCCGGTCAGCAGCGACATCGGCGGTCATCTCTTCGGATCGCCTGAACCCTTTGACCTCGGCACCTATCACCTGATCGTTCTCGAAGGCGGTCCCGGCGCCAAACCGCTCGACCTTTGTCGCCGCTTTCGCGCCGGCCTCGACGACGGCTTCGTGCCCATCCTGTACATCGCCGAGGACGCCGGCCCCGACGCCCGGCTCGCCAGTTTTGAGGCCGGCGCCGATACCTACCTGCTGCGACCCTTCGCCACCGAGGAGCTGCTGGCCCAGGCCCGCGCCTTCCTCCGCCTCAAGGACACGCACGACCGTCTCAACGAGCGCACGGTCGAATTGAATCGGGTCAACAAACGGCTTCAGGAGGCGTACCAGCAAATCGACCAGGAGCTGGAGATGGCTCAGCGCCTGCAGGCCAGCTTTCTACCGCAGACATTGCCGCAGATTCCGCACAGCCGCTTCGCCGTCCACTACCTGCTCTGTGGCCGGGTCGGCGGCGACTTCTACGACGTGTTCCGCCTCGACGAAAACCACGTCGGCTTCTACGTCGCCGACGCGGTCGGCCACGGCGTCCCCGCCAGCCTGCTGACCATCTTCGTCAAAAAGGGAGTGCGCACGAAGGAGGTCTTCGGCCAGCAGTATCGTCTCATCCCACCCGACGAAGTCCTGGGCCGACTCAACAAAGACCTGATCGACCAGCGCCTCTCCGAAAGT
>JBBQPD010000889.1:0-3174 GCA_038331535.1 Gemmatales bacterium
ATAGGACGGAGAACAGCGGCCCATCCCCGTTCCGTCCTGAATCCCCGTGGACTCCGACTAGGTTCAGGGGTTCAAGGCGAGAAATTTCGTTGCGGGGAATTCTCTCCCCGGCCCCCGCGATCGGATGGAGGAGAGGGCGGGGTTGCGGCTTCGCCGCGCCATTCTATTTCGGAGTTCGGGCTGAACCACTGGCCGTCCCTCGAGTCGAAGGCAGAAGGGGTTGTCTTGGTCTCCGCGTCTCCTCAAAGCGCGCTTGGGGCGCGCCCGCTACTCACTTCGCCTGTTTTGCCTGAACTCTGGCGAACCATCTCCGGACTGCGGCCACCATCGCCGCCAAGACGCCGAAGGCCGCCAGAGCCACGTTCACCGGTTCCGGAACGGGCTGAATATCCAGGCTCCAATCCGTGAGCGTGCTCACTCTGGCGTCTGGTCCGCCGGCCATGTCCGCCACGAATAGCGTCCACGAGCCGTTGGGATTCAGGCCGTTAAACGTGCTGAGCATCGCGGTGCGCGGGTCCGAATCCAGCACGGACTGGGGACTGACCGCGCGACCGTCCGGTTGCCATGTGCCGGTCAAGGTTCCGCCGTTGACACCGCCGTAGTTGTGAACGTCGGACGCGCCGGAGTCGCTGAGGATGATCGAAAATCCCGCGTCGTCGTAGCCAAACGGCGAACCGGCGCTTCGGCCCACCCGATTCAGCAGGATGGCTGATTGATTGCCGTACGCGAGGTACACATACAGGTCGCCGTTGTAGCCGCCCGAGATGTTGAGGTGAACGGTGACGCTTTGAATGTTTTCCGTGAAGCCGCTGACGTTCAAAGTGGACTGCAATCCGGTGGGGTTGCCATCGGGAACGATCTGGTTCAAGGGGCCGCTGTAAATGAGGGCCGGGTGTGCCTCGGAAAGCGCCAGCAGCAAAACGGCGGCGACGATGATGAGTTTCATGGTTGGTTTGGCGTCCGTCAGATCAGTGCTGCTTCGTTCGATAGAATCCGGCCGGGGTTGGGGGGCTTGAGTCCGTGGCCTGCCAGAGGCCGGCGGCGGGCGCGTTCGTCGTGGCCAGAACCGTCCAGGGTCCCAGCACATTGGTGGCGCGCATCACGTCGTAGGCGAAACCAGGCACGCCGGCGAAATTGATCACGATGCTGCCGCCACTCACGCTGATGGACTGCGGGGCGCCGACAGCATTCGTAACGCTGATGGTGATCCAATTCGTCGCGGTGCGCACGGTGTCGCTAATAATGTTCGGCCTGGAAAATGGTTGCGGGCGGTTGGGACGAAATGCGGGACTCAAAAAGCTCCTGGAGGGCGGCGGGGCCGGGGCGGTGGTCGTGGGCGCAGCCAGGTGGGCAAAGCATGGCCTGCCCGCCGCTCCGCTTGCAAAACGGACCTGCAGGCTCAGGCCGGATTTTTTTTGCCCGTCACTTCCAGGCCCAGCCCGGCGCAGACTTCCTCCGCGCTGGCCCAGCCCATCAGGTACATCTGCAAAAGTTCCATCTCCCGCTTGGTCGGCCGCCGACTCCGATAGACCAGGAGCAACTGCGCGGCGATCAGCGCCAGATACACTTGCAGGGCCACGCCCGCTTCGCTCTCGGCCAGCCAGTGGCGGCAGCCCAAAATGCATTTGAGCCAGCGGAAGAACAGTTCCACCTGCCAGCGCCGCCGGTAAATCACCCCCACCAGTTCGGCGCTCAACTCCTCGGCCCCAAAATCCGTGACCAGCAGCAGCTCTTCCTTTTCCGCCGCCACCCGCACCACGCGCACCCGCGGCCCCAGGCCCGCCTTGCCCAGCCGCACCCAGCCCTGCCAGGTGACACGCGCCGCGCGGTCCACTTCGCTCAAGGGCAGTTCCTCCTCCACCACCCACGGCGCGTTGTTGCGCAGCCGGATGACGAAGTGCCCCTCGCGCCGCATCAGCAGCCGCAACAGATCGTAGTCCTCGCCGAAGTTGCGGTCGCCCACATGGATCTCGCCGGCGACCCACGAACGCTGCCAGGCCGCGCGCTCGCAGATATTGGCGTGCCCGACCTCGGCCCCGCTCACCTGGCCTTCGAGCAGACGGAACTTCACATGCAGCCGCACCGCCCGCTGCACGGTGTTCTGCGTGCGCCAGACGGCCCAGGCCATGCGCGGCAAGACTTCCCAGAGGGTGCTGTCCACCGCCGTCAGCACCTGCTGATACGAAGCCAGCCGTGGATCGCCTTGGACTGCGGCGGGCCGGTAAGCGGCGGCCAGTTCCTGAAACACGCCGGCCAAAAGCGCCGGGTCGAGCAGCGCCTGCGCCTCCGAAAAACTGCCCAGGCTGACCGGGCGGGCGCAGACTTCCTGCTGCACCTTTTTCAACTGACTGGCCCCGCACAGCCCGCGCATCGAATCGACCACTGGATTGATCAGGCCGAAGAGGAAGAGACTCAGGTAGTGCGTCATCTCCAGGCGGCGCTGCGGATCCTGCCAGGAAGGATGGAGCGTGGTGCGGTCGGCGACGCGCTCCAGATGCGTGACGAACTGAGAGATGAGCCGGAAGCGGCTCAGGTCTTTTTCGGTCACCGGTTTTTTGGCGCGGCGCGGCACGCGGGCCACTGCACCAGAAAGAACCCCTTCGTACCAGTGACAATCGTGTGTCAGCAAAGGATCATTCCGGTGTCACCCCCTCCGTCACCCCGCACCATCTTTCAGGCCGAACACTATTAACGGTGTCGCCCGCGCGATAGGTCCGCGTGTCACGCACGGCGTAGGCGAAGCTCTCGGAGAAATTGTTCGTGGGGGAGAAGAGGATGAAACTTGCATTGGTGGTTATGGCCGAGCCGTTGGTGCTGGAAATCGTCTGGGTGAGAGCGCGGCCGTCGCCATCCGGATCGGCCGTGGAGTTCGCGAGCAACTGGCTCCGCGAGAGGCGCAGCGCCGTGCCCCAGGCCCGTCCGTAGGGGGCGGGACTGGCCACCGGCGCATGATTGTTGGTGAAGAGCAGCAGCACGGAATTGCTGTCCGCGGACAGGGCCACGAAGAAGGTGCCGCCGGCCAGGTCGTTCGAGAAGGAGCTCGTGTCCATCACGAACTGGTTCGTCGCAAACCCCGTCACGCCCCGGGTCGCCGTCGCGATCGTGAACGAGTAGTTCGTGTCGTAGTTGAAGTTCGTGGCATTGCCGGGCGCGCTTCCGGCAAACGAGGCCGCA
>JBBQPD010000890.1:0-3172 GCA_038331535.1 Gemmatales bacterium
CGCTCGGCTAGTTGCACGCGTCCGATCAAAACGCCCTCCATGCGCGCGCCGTGTAATCGCGACGCCTCATCGCGCTGATACTTCAACCGCGCCTCGTACTTCTCGCGCTCCAGATCGTTCTGTGTCAACATGCGTTGCAACTCCAGCGCTTTCAGCTGCGTCCGGCCAGTTGCGTTTTCAATCGATCGGCGAGTTCTCGCAACTGCTCCAGCGGCATTGCTCGCAACAGCACCGCAGGGGTTAGTTCCACTTTGAGAACTTCCTCATACGACTGTACGCGCCCCATCAAGACGCCGAGTTCAACGCCGCTTTGCTCACCTTGTTGGCGGGCCCCGTGCAAGCGCGACGCCTCATCGCGCTGATACTTCAACCGCGCCTCGTACTTCTCGCGCTCCAGATCGTTCTGTGCCAACATGCGTAACTCCTCCATCGCTTTGTGGATCGTAGCCGTTTGCAGCGGCGCCGGCAAACGGTCGGTGTCCAGTTCGTCGCCGTGCCGCAAGAAGTAACTCCAACGCTCGCAACTGTTGGTCAACTCCGTCGCTCCTCGGTTAAATTTCGGCAATTCAACGATATGCAGTTCAAGTTGGTCGCCGAAGACCACAGCCGGTTCGTCCGCGTCGCGCAACTGAAACCGCCAGTGCCAGCGTTTCCGATCTTCATACAGCAGATGGTTCAGGAAACTGATCGAATACGACGGTGCCAGGGTTTCATAAGGTTCGCCTTCATGCAACTGCTGGTGATGCAGCTTGGTCAAGTAATAGACGATCCGCTTCGGATAGGCCGTGTCCGAAAGTACCTGCATTTCGACGTTGAAATGTCTCCCAGCGGCGTCGCGAGCCTTGACGTCCAGGATGCTCAGCTTGGCGTCGAGCGCTTCCTTCTCGTTGAACGGGTTGAGAATCTCTACGGAGGTCACAACGCCAGCCGGCGGAAAGTCGAGGACCGCATTCAGCAGGTCGATCAACAGATCAGCATTCGCCTCGGTACCGAACAGGCGCTTGAAGACGATATCTACTTTCGGGTCGATGCCGGGGACCATGACCGCCTCGCCGATGTTTTCAGGGCCACTCTCATCCTACCCCCGCCCAACGGTGCGAACAAGCGCCGCCGGCCGCCAGGTGAATCGCCCTCGTTACTTTTCCCCCGCGTTCACGGTTCTCTCTCTGAACCCAGCACCGTCTTCTCCTTACAATCTCTCTGGGTTGCGAGCGCGTACACGAGGTCCGTCATGATGCAGGCGAACGTCGATTCCCGTCTGGCGGATATCCGCGACAAGGTCGAGGCCGGCGAACGGCTCTCATTCGACGACGGCGTCTGCCTCTACGACAGCGCCGACCTGTTCACTGTCGGCGAACTGGCCAACGTCGTCCGCGAGCGCAAGAACGGCAATTTCGCCTACTACAACGTCAACACGCACCTCAACCCGACCAACGTCTGCGTCTACCGCTGCACCTTCTGCGCCTTCCGGGCCGACCTGAAGAGTGAGAAGGGCTACGTCATGACCGACGAGCAGATTCTCCACCGCGCCGCCGAGGCCGAGCGCCGCGGCGCCACCGAAATGCACATCGTCGGCGGCCTGCATCATCAGCTGCCCTACGAGTGGTATCTGAACGTCATCCGCATCATCCACGAGGCGCACCCCCGGCTACACCTCAAGGCGTACACCGCCGTCGAGTGGGACTGGTTCGCCCGCCTCACGGGCCGGACGACGCGCGATCTGCTCGCCGAGTTCAAGGACGCCGGCCTCGGCAGCCTGCCCGGCGGCGGCGCCGAGATCTTTCACCCCGAAGTGCGCGACAAGATTTGCGAACACAAGGCCGACGCCGCCGAGTGGTTCCGCGTCCACCGCGAGGCCCACGAACTCGGCCTGCGCTCCAATGCGACGATGCTCTACGGCCACATCGAGGAACCGCGCCATCGCATCGACCATCTCCTCCGCCTGCGCGAATTGCAGGACGAAACGGGCGGCTTCCAGACGTTCATCCCGCTGGCGTTTCACCCGGACAACACGAAGCTGTCGCACCTTCCCAAGCCGAGCGGCCTGCTCGACCTGAAGACGATGGCGATCAGCCGGCTGATGCTCGACAACTTCGCGCACATCAAGGCGTACTGGGTGATGCTCGGCATCAAGACTGCCCAGCTGGCCATGAGCTTCGGCGCCGACGACCTCGACGGCACGGTGGTTCACGAGAAGATTTATCACGACGCCGGCAGCGATTCGCCGCAGGAGCTGAGCGTCGCCGACATTCGCCGCATCCTCGAAGAAGCCGGCCGGGTGCCGGTGGAGCGCGACACGCTCTACAACGAGGTCATTCGTGAAAAGGCCGCGACGCGCTGGCAGACGGGGCGGCGCCTGCAATTGGTGAATTGAGGATGAGACAGGGGGACGCAACTCAATACCACGCAGCTCATGGCATCATTTTTTGCCCGGCCGCTTGCTTGGACGTCTGGCACGGGGCTATAATCCATCCGCGATTGGACTTCCGCCAGGCGATCTGCATTGTCAGGAAGGTCCAGTGCTGTGCCACCAAGCGCAGAGCGATTCTGGTACACGGCAAGAAGGGCGCCGCCCATGATTCAATTCAAAGAAGAGTTATCGCCGGCGGCTGCCCGTGCCTTGTTGAAGGTCGGGTTTTCCGATGGCGATCACGCGCGCATGGAGAAACTTTCAACGAAAGCCGGCTCCGGCACGCTTACCCCCACGGAGCAAGACGAACTCGACACCTTTGAACGTCTGGGTTGCGTACTGGATATTCTCCATTCCAAGGCGCGGCAGGTTCTCAAGAAGAAGCCCAAACGGGCCTCCTGAACGATGATAGACGAGACCCTTGCGGATTTCGTGCGCGAGCGCCGGCAATTATTGCGAGTATTGCCGGTTGCCGCAACGCTTCTCCTCGGCGCGCTTTCAGATCGACCACATTATTGCCGAACAGCATGGCGGCGCTTCGGCCGCCTCGAACTTGGCCCTCGCTTGCCTGGCCGACAACAATCACAAAGGGCCCAATCTGGCGGGGATCGATCCCAGGACCAACAGGAAAGTTTGGCTCTATAACCCCCGGCGTCAGCGCTGGTCGCGCCATTTTCGCTGGAAAGGCCCCGTCCTCGTCGGACGGACGGCGATTGGCCGAGCCACGGTTGTTGTTCTGGCCATCGACTTGCCACTACGTGT
>JBBQPD010000891.1:0-3171 GCA_038331535.1 Gemmatales bacterium
GCCCAGCATTTTCTCGACCGCATCGGGGCCGGCGCAGTTGACGTAGGGGGCGATGCGGTCGCCGGCCTGCTGACGGTAGCGCTCGCCGCGCGTGCCGGTGCGACTGGCGACCGCGGCCAGTTCGACTTCGACCAGCCCGAAATCGCGCCGATACAGTCCTTCGCGGTGCAATTGCTCGAAGAGCGGGCGGTAGGTCTCGTCGAAGATCATGCCCAGGCCGACCATGCCGGCGCGCAGTTGGTGTCGGTTCGAGTCGCCGATCGGCATATCTCGCCTCGCGTTTGTGAATCAGGGATCCCACAGCACGTTCGCCCTAGCGTTTCATAACTTCCCGTCGCCGTCAAGTAGGGGAGAGGCGTGGGAGGAATTAGGCACACCCTGAAGATTCGACCTATAGTTCAAGCGGCCTGTTTTTTTTGCGCGCTGTCCTGGGTGACGCATGATGTTTAACGATTCGACTCCGTGCGCCGCGTGTGGTCGCCTGAGCCATCGAGCACTCGATTCGTCGCTGGCTGCGCCCCCCGTGGCGCCGTCGGGGCCGACTTTGAGTGTGATCGTGCCGCTGCTCAACGAGGCGGAAGTTATCGCCGAAACCTATCGCCGTCTCAAAGGCGTCCTCGAAGTACTGGGCGAGAGCTATGAACTCATCTTCGTGGACGATGGCAGTACCGACTGTTCGCGCGTCATCCTTGCGGTTATCGCGCTGGATGATCCGACGGTGCGAGTGATCGCCCTGTCGCGAAACTTCGGCCACGAGATGGCCACTACCGCTGGACTACACCATGCGCGCGGCCGAGCCGCCGTAGTCATCGACGCGGACTTGCAGGATCCGCCGGAGTTGATCGCCGCGTTCGTCGCGAAATGGCGGCAGGGCTACCAGGTGGTCTACGGCGTTCGAGAGCAGCGCAAGGGCGAGTCGATGCTAAAGAAAGCGACGTCGTGGGCGTTCTATCGACTGATGGGTCGAATCGCCGACGTGCCGATGCCTGCCGACACCGGCGATTTCCGGCTGATGGACCGGCGGGTGCTGGATGTGTACCGCCAGTTCAATGAGGAGCCGCGTTTCTTCCGCGGCCTGGTCAGCTGGGTTGGCTTCAAGCAGATCGGCGTTCCCTTCGTCCGCCGGCCGCGCGCCGCCGGGACGACCAAGTACCGTTATGGCCGTCTCCTGCGCTTGGCGTTCGATACGATCACCGCGTTCTCGACGCTGCCCGCGCACCTCATAACCATGACGGCCGCCATTTGCGCCAGCCTCAGCGTCGTCTTCAGTGCGACCATTTTGACGATGTGGTTGACCGGTGCCCTCGCTCTTCAAGGGTGGATGTGGGCCGGATTAGGATTCCTGACGCTCTTCAATGTGCAGTTCGTGTCGATGGCTGTCCTGGGCGAGTACGTGGTGCGCACGCATCGGCACACGCAGCGACGCCCGCTCTATGTCGTCGAGGCCGTGATCGAAGACCCCCGCTCCGTACGGCAATCGTCTGCCCCCATATCCGCAGACTCCGAAGCCGCACACACGACTACTCGTTGATTTCGTGTCAGGCACGAGGTCGGTCGCGCAAGCGGTAGACGAAGCGCAACCCCGACCACGTCGCATCGACGGCGCAGACCTTGTTATCGACCAGCCCCGCCGCAAGCCCGATGTCGCGGATCACGTTCTCGTTCAGATTGGTGACAATGCCGGAAGCCTTCTTCGGCCAGCAGACCCAAAGGCCGCCGGTTGGTCGCAGGGCAGTGGCCGCGGCCGCGAAGCCGTGCTGCAACCCTTCGACCGAACTCACGAATAACAAAATTACGTCGAGTGGTTCGCTATCTACCGAATCCTGCACTGTCACTTCCGTCGCCGAGGGCACGATGGCACTGCGCAGCTCTGACGGGGTATCGAGCAGCGCGACACGATGACCGGCCTTGATGTCGAGTTTCTTCGGCAACGGCGCGCCGGAATAGCCAGCCGACATGCCAACTTCTCCTTGCTGGGCGAACGGCGAAGAGTCTGTCGGTTGGTGAGAATAGCGAGTCTGGGGATTGTATTCCAGCCGAAAGAGGCTCATTTCGGAGGTTTTAATTAAACATAAGATACATTATCGGACGTTAGGCCGATTATCAAGAATAGGCAACAATTGTTCAGATGATTGCCAGCGATTCGCAATAACGTCCGATAATAGTTATTATGTTTAATTGCAATGCTAGTGAACAGCCAACTCGCCTATACTCGCCAGGCCGGTTTATCGATAATTCGCTCGCAAACTTCCGTGGAGAACTTGTTGGAGAAGTCCACGTGCTGCGCTCCGGTCGATGCAACACTACCCTGGAATGGCTCTTGCTGCTCGTTGTGGCTAGCGGGCTGGCGATCTGCGCTGCCAAACCGTTTGCCGGCGGGTGGAACGATGGCAGTCGGCTCGCCACCGTCGAGTGCCTCGTCGATCAGCACACGTTCGTGATCGACGAGTCAATTTTTGTTCGCCGTGTCTCAGCCTCCGGCCAGGAGCGACCGAATCCTTATGACCCTTCCGACCCCGGTTTGGGCAGACTCGGCACACAGGATAAGATGTTCATCGGAGGCCATTTCTACTCCGACAAGTCTCCCACCCCTGCCCTCTTACTCGCCGTGGGCTACCAGGGTTGGAAATGGCTGACCGGGACGACTGCCGCCGAGCAGCCAGAGTCCTTCTGTTATGCCGCCAACCTCGCGTCCGCCGGGTTCGCCTACGTAATCTGTGTATTCTGCCTCTTCGTGCTCTGCCGGCGACTCGAACTGCCGCCGCGCTTGTACTGGCTACTCGTCGCCAGTTTCGGTCTGGGCACCGTCGCTCTCCCTTACGCCGCCCACGTAAACAACCACATCCTGCTACTCGCCGTCGTTTTTCCGATCGTGTTACAGATGCAAGCGCTCGCAGAACATCGTGCCGCGAGTGGGCCGCCTGGTTTCTGGCGCTGGTTGCCCCTGGGATTCGCGACGGGACTCGGCTACACGATCGATCTCGGCATCGGTCCGGTCCTGCTGCTGACAACCACGATCTGGGCATTGTTCGTAAGTCGCGGACGTGCGTTCCTTCCCTTTCTGCTAGGTGCCCTGCCCTGGGTCGCCCTTCATCACGCCGTCAACTATGCCATCGGCGGCACGTTCCGACCGGCCAACGCGAATCCGGAGTTCTTCGAGTGGCCGGGGTC
>JBBQPD010000892.1:0-3171 GCA_038331535.1 Gemmatales bacterium
GTTCCAGCCGAGGCGCGCGCCGAGTCCTTCAGGACTTAACTTGCACTGCGGAACGTCCTCTTTTCGCAGCACCAGTTGTACGTCGAAATCAAGCTCAGGGCCAAGATAAAAACGTACCAGCTGCGAGAGAAGGAAGAACGATTTCCGTTCCTTCGTTGGCGCGCGGTCGGGCAGCAGCGCCTCGTAGTGCGCGCGGCGCAGCGGTCCGAGACGCACGCGCAGCTTGCTTTGCACGTCCCAGACGCGCTCCCCGGCCACGAGGCTAACGCCCATTTCACTGTTGGCGGCGCCGAGCGTCGTCTGATTCGCCGGCTCCAGCCGCAACCAGCGGCCGCGGAATTGCAGCACCCGCGCCGGCAGGCCGAAGTAATCCTCGACGATCGCTTCCAGGCTAACGACCGGCCGCCGACGCTGGGCGAGTAAGCCGGCGTAATGCAGTAACGCCAGGTCATCGATCTGTCCCAGAATGCGCTTACTTTGGCCCGTTTCGCGCGCGGCGGGTAGGTGAGCGCGGACGGACAAGCGCTCGCGCAACCCCGTCGTGCCGAAGCCGATCAGGCTGAACAGGCCTTGCGTGAACGGATCGGGTTTCTCACCCTTGAACTCCTCGCGTTCATAGGCGAGGTGAAAGCGATACTTCTCCCAGGCTCGGTAGAAGAGCGAAATCAGCCGGTGGTTGAAGAGATCGAGCCAGGCGCGGATGGCGTAGCGCTCCGGCCCGCGCGTATCGCGTTCCTGCTTGAGCAACAATTCAGTGTAGTGGCGCGGCAAAATGCCGCTGGGGCCGGTCAACCCCATGAACGACACGGTCATCAGTGGGCACGGCTGCTTCACCGTTGCCGGCTCGATGTCGTAGATCGCGCTGGGCGGAAACGTCAGGCTGAGGTGCGCGCGGAAGCGGGCGACCTCGTTGCGCGGCGACCCAGCCCGGCCGACCGGATTGCGTTCCGGCTCCAACTTCTCCAGCAGGCGCACCGCCTGAAAGAAGTCGAAGGCAAACCCTTCGGCGAACAGTCGCTCGGCGACGGTCATGCGGCCCCCGGTTCGTCACCCGTTCGGCATTCGACTGTCATGCTATAGTCCGCAGGCCGCTTTTCACAAGTCCCCTGGCGATGTCAGCCGCATCTGGGTGTTTATCGCATCTTAGGGCTACCGGAAAAGACGCCGTAGCGCGGGCGTCCCGCCCGCCGCCCCTGCGGACCGGCCGTCCGCAAAATGAGCAACGGCCGGACGATCATTCTACTTGTGAGGCAAACTTCCCACGAGAAACCCTTGCGCGGGCACTTGACAAGTGGTAGTATGATATGTTGATACCGTGTGATTAGCATTAGCCTATGGGCCCTGTGCAAATGAACATCTGGAAGCTCTTCCGTCGCCCAGGTCACAATAACTTCTCCCTCCGAACTACACGTCGTCCGTCCAGGCCTCGTCTGGAACTCGAGGTATTGGAGGATCGCGCGGTGCCATCCGCCAGCGGCGCGATTCTCGGCACGGCGTTCATCGATCAAAACGCCAACGGCGTCTTCGAGGCGGGTGAAGGTACCTTGCCGGGGCTCGTCGTGAACCTGTCCGGGCAGTCGAGCCAGGGAGTGGCGGTCAACACCTCCACGACGACGGATAAGGTTGGCGCCTTCAGCTTCCTAAACCTACCAGCGGGAACCTTCCAGATCAGTGCCGGACCCGTCGCCGGCTCGCTGGGCGGCTCACCCAGCTTCGTCGGCAGCAACGCCGCTCCCGGCGGCGACCTCGTTTCGGGACTGACTCTTGCCGAAGGGCAATTCATTACCCAGGATCTCGGCTTCCTCGGACTGGCGCCCCTGTTCATCAGCGAGAGATTGTTCCTGGCCTCGACGACGCCCTCGGACTTTCCGAACACGGCGTCGCCCGCCGGCCCCGGCGTGAGCGTCATTGACCAGGCGCCGATCGTCGCCGCGCCGATCGCGGCCGTTTCCATGCCGGAAAACACGATGAACCACATCGTGGATCTCGCCGCGAACTTCAGCGATCCCGATCTGGCGAACAGTCTGGTACGCTTTAACACCTCCGACGGCCCGCTTAACGTGGAGCTATTCGATGCCCAGACGCCGCAGACGGTAGCCAACTTCTACGACTACATCGAGTCCGGCGCGTTCGACCAAAGCATCTTCAGCCGCCTGGTGCCCGGCTTTGTCCTTCAGGGCGGTGGGGCATCCTTGCAGACGACTCCGTCCGGTTTGGACCTGGTGCAGATTCCCACGCTGCCTCCGATCGGTAACGAATTCTCGACCTCGAACACGGTCGGCACCCTCGCCATGGCGCAATCGGCCGGCGATCCGAACAGTGCGACCGATCAGTTCTTTTTCAACCTGGTGAACAACAACAGCACCGGAAAAACGAACCTTGACGCTCAGAAGTTCACCGTCTTCGGTCAGGTCGCGAGTGCCGCCGATCAGCAAACGCTGCTCAACACCCTGGCGGCCACGCCGAACCAGAACATGAGCAGCAGCCCGATCAAGTCGCGGCTGCCGACGGTTGACTTGTCGAATGTTCCGTTGAACAACTACACGGCCGGCCCCGCCAAGTTCCCCACCGCGGCGACGGCCAGCAATTTCTTGCTCATCAACAGCATCACGGTCGTGCGGCGCGACGAGTTCCTGACGTACTCGGTGGTCGCCAACAACAACCCCGGTCTCGTGACCGCGACCATTCAGAACGAGCGCCTGTCCCTGAGCGCCGTCCCGGGTCAGACTGGGTCCGCCGCGATCACCGTGCGAGCGACCGACCGGTTCGGCGCTACCGCCGACGACACGTTCACCGTCACCGTGTTCCCCGCCCCGCGCATCGACTCGGTGGACATCGCACTGGACGACGCCACGAAGAAGGTGTTGACGGCCACGGCCGCGGCCAACGATCCCAATTCGAAGCC
This sequence comes from Gemmatales bacterium, assembly GCA_038331535.1. Classification (GTDB taxonomy): domain Bacteria; phylum Planctomycetota; class Planctomycetia; order Gemmatales; family Gemmataceae; genus JBBQPD01. The sequence continues at coordinate 2,906 of JBBQPD010000892.1, forward strand.
CGTCACCCTGGTCTTCCAGTGGCTGCAGAATGGCAACCCCATTGCCGGCGCGACCACGCAGAACCTCAATCTCAGCACGCAGGTCGCCGACGTGCGCGTGGGCGATAAGTTCGCCGTGCGGGTCACGCCGAAGGATGATACGATGACCGGCGCGCCATTCACCAGTGATCCGGTGACGATCAAGACGGTCAATCCGTTCTCGATCTCCTGATCAGGGAAAAATATCACGAGCCGCGACCGTCAGGGAGCGCTTATGTAAGCGCTCC
>JBBQPD010000893.1:0-3170 GCA_038331535.1 Gemmatales bacterium
AGCCGAACAAACTGAACTGGCCGTCCACCACGATCGATTTGGTGTGCAACAGGCCGTCGTTGTACTGATGAATCTCCACCCCCGCCGAGAGCAACTCCGCCTGATGTGCCCGGCTGGCGTAGCGGACCAGGCGGGAGTCGATACGGGCCGGGACGATCAACACGACCCGAACGCCGCGCCCCGCCGCCGAGATCAGCGCGCTCAACAGCGCCTCGTCAGGAATAAAGTACGGCGTCGTCAGAATCAGCTCCTCGGTCGCGGCATAAATGGCCGTCAATACGATCTGCTCGATGGCCGCGACGCGCACGTCCGGCCCAGTGGGCAAGACCTGGATACGTGCCGAAGCGTCGGCAAGCGGTTCGCACAGGTTTTTCGGCGCGGCGTCCCAGCCGATTGGCTGACCCGTTTCCAAAGCCCAAATCGTCTCAAACGTAATCGACAGTGCGTCAACAGCCGGCCCCTGGACGCGCACCAGTGCATCGACCCATTGCCCGACGCCCGCGTTTTGCTTGAAAAACGCGGGTCGGCCAGATTGAGACTTCCCGTGTACGCGATCGTCCCGTCGAACACGGCGATCTTGCGGTGCAGGCGCAAATCGGACCGCGCGAACAGAAGTCGGAGCGCGCCGGCAGCGAGGGCGCCCTGGACGTGGACGCCGGCTCGGCGGAGGTCCGCGACCAGCGGACTCTTCAGGAACACGGCACTGCCGATGGCATCGACCAGCAGGCGGCAGACCACTCCGCGACCCGCGGCTCGGATCACGGCCGCGACCACCTCGTCGGCGCGTCCGCCCGGACTCCAGATTTAGAATTCCAGGTCGCAAGTCCTGGTCGCCGCGTCGATGTCGGCGAGGAGCGCGGGGAATGCGGCTTCGGCGTTTTCCAGCAGTTGCAGACGGTTGCCCGTTAGCAGCGCGCAACCCAGTGACGACTGGACGACGCGCGCCAACGCCACGGCGCCCGCCCCCAGTCTCGCCGCTTCGGGAGGAGCCTCCGCGAAGAGACGAGGAAATCGTTTCCGGGCGGCACTATCTAGTTCGGCCGCGCGCCGGGTTCGCCGGCGTCCCAGCCGATATTCGCCGACCATCAAATAGAGGAAGGCTCCTGCAAAAGGAATGCTCAAAATGACCGACAGCCACGCCAGGGAAGTGCCCACGGGCAGCCGCCGGCCAATCACGCGCAGCGACAGCCCCACGCGGATCAGAAGATCCGAGAGAAAGACCGCGTGCGTCGTCCAGTGAAAGGTTTCCATTGGTGCCATACCTGACGGCGCAATTAGGAACTCTCTTGATGGGAGAGGCGCGCGCCCCGAACCGTCCGTGACTTACCTTCCGTGATGTTCCTTGATCATGGCTTCGATCTTCTTCTTCACCGCATCCAGATTGAAGGTGGCCGGATCCTGCATCGGCGGGTATTCGATGGCCGTCGTAGCCAATTTAGCCACGTTTTCTTGCACCAGCACGAACCGCCAGAATTCGCGGGCATAGAAATCGTTCATGTAGCCCCCGCCGAGATGGTTCAGCGATTCGCCGTTGACGGATGGCGTCCGCTCAAACGGATCCTGGCGAAGGTTCACCGTCCCGGGCATGTCGGTGGTAACCTTCGGGCCAGGCCAGCCGCCCGGCTGCTGGAAGAACTGGAACTTGAAATCATCCAGTCGAGGCCGGAGAAGATGCCGTTCTCGATCGTGCCGGGCTTGATCTTACCGGGCCAGCGAGCGATGCACGGCACGCGGAAGCCGCCCTCGTAAACGGTGCCCTTGGTGGCCTTGAACGGCGTCAGGCCGCCGTCGGGCCAGGTGAACACTTCCGCGCCGTTGTCCGTGGTGAAGACGACGACCGTGTTGTCGGCCTCACCGATGTCGTCGAGGTGCTTCAGCAGCGCACCGATACTATCGTCCATCTGCGCCACGCCGGTCTCCTCCAGGTCGTAGTTGGTCTTGCTGTTCTGCAGCGCCTTGTACTTCGGCGAGAGAAACGTCCAGACGTGCATGCGCGTCGTGTTGTGCCAGACGAAGAACAGCTTGCCGTCCTTCTTCGCCTTGTCCATGAAGTCGCAGGAACTCTTGACGAGCACCTCGTCGAACGTCGTCATGTCGTACTTGGCCTTCGTGGAAATGTCGTGCATGTTGGCCACGTTGGACATGTCCGGGAACGGCGGCAGCGGGCCTTCATCGACGATCTTCTGCATGCCGACCTTGCCCCAGCGCGGCATCACGGTCGCATCGTCCTTGTCCGTCGCCCAGCAATGCACCAGGCTGCGCGGTCCGTACTTGTCGCGGTAGGCTTGCTCATTCGGGAACGAGTACCAGTACGGATCGGACATGGCGTCCAGGTGGTACAGGTAGCCGAAGAACTTGTCGAAGCCGTGCATGGTCGGCAAGTACTTGTTCAGGTCGCCGAGATGATTCTTGCCGAACTGCCCGGTGGCATAGCCTTGCGCCTTGAGGGCAGTAGCCAACGTGCAAGCTTGCGCCGGGATGCCGACGTCGGCGCCGGCCTGGCCGACGGTGGTCAGACCGGTGCGGATGGGCAACTCGCCGGTGATGAAGTTGGCCCGACCCGCCGTGCAGCTCGCCTCGGCGTAGTAGTCGGTGAAGCGCACGCCCTCGCGCGCCAGCTTGTCCAGGTTCGGCGTCTTGCCGGACATGATGCCCTGGTGGTAGGCGCCGATGTTGAACCAGCCGACATCGTCGCCCATGATAAACAGGATGTTTGGCTCTTGCCGGTGGCCTTCTCACGCTTCTCGGCCTCCTTTTCGGCGCGGACCATCAGCAGATCTTTCGGATTGCCTTCCAGGCAGTAGCCGGCCGTTTGTGGCGGCAGCTCAGTGAGTTTGCTGGGCGTGTTCTGACCGCCCGACGTGGCGGCCTCGGCCGACCAATTCAGGCGCAGTTTTCCGGTCGCCGCTGCGAAGCCCAGGAGCATTCCTGCTGCCAGGACGAGCACGGTTTGAATTTTCTGGGACTTGAACATTGTTCCTCCGATGGTGTCAGGGCGAAAGCTCCTCACCAGCCCGGAGCGCCAGCGACGGGTCGCACCCGTCGCTGGCGCTCCGGGCTGGTGAGGAAATCGACTAATGAACGACGAGCGCGATTACTTCCCTGCTTCTGGGGTCCGCACGCAGCGAAAGCCCATGTGCGACATGCCGGTGTCGGGTGGACAGCCGTGC
>JBBQPD010000894.1:0-3165 GCA_038331535.1 Gemmatales bacterium
CGCCGGAAAATCGCGTGCCGCCGTCCAGCCCGCGCCCGACCCCGGCAAGCGCGCCAGCCAGCCGTCCTTCGCCAGCGGGCGCAGGAACCAGCGCGCCAGCCGCAGCGACAGCCGATACAGCCACGGCCGGCGCAGCACTTCCTTCGATACCCAGTACGCTAGCCGCTCCCACGGGATGCCGTGTCGCCGAGTCTTCTTTCTGACACCAGGCTCCGGATGGTGCTGCAGCTCGCGCAGGCCGATGAGCATGTGCGGGATATTGATCTTCACTGGACACGCCGCCACACAGGCTCCGCACAACGACGAGGCGTGCGGCAGATGGGGATTCTCCGCGACGCTATCGTAGAGCGGCGTCAGGATGCTGCCGATCGGTCCCGAGTAGACGCCGCCGTAGGCGTGGCCGCCGATGCGGCGATACACCGGACAGGCGTTGAGGCACGCGCCGCAGCGGATGCACTGCAAGCTCTCGCGGAACGGCGTCGCCAGCACACGCGACCGGCCGTTGTCGAGGAGCACCAGATGGAACTCCTCCGGCCCATCCTGTTCATTCGCCCGCCGCGGCCCGGTGATGAGCGACGTGTAGACTGACAGCGTCTGCCCGGTGGCGGCGCGCGCGAGTAGCTTCAGAAATGTCGGCAGATCGCGCCAGCGCGGGATGACTTTCTCCAGGCCCATCAGCGCGACGTGGACGCGCGGGCAGGTCGTCGTCAGCCGGCCATTGCCCTCGTTGGAAACAATGACAATCGTACCCGTCTCGGCGACGGCGAAGTTGGCTCCGGAGATGCCCATGTCGGCCTGGTAAAACTGTTCGCGCAGGAGCCGTCTGCCGACCTGGGCCAGCGCCGCCGGTTCGTCGGACAGTTGCTCGCCGGTGTGATCGGACAGCAAGCGGGCGATGCTTTCGCGCGTGTGATGGACCGCCGGCGCGACGAGGTGCGACGGCCGTTCGCCGGCGAGCTGGATGACGAACTCGCCAAAGTCCGACTCCACCACTTCGAGGCCGGCCTCCTCCAGCGCGGGATTGAGATGCACTTCCTCCGTCGTCATCGACTTCGATTTGACGATGCGCTTACTCTCCGTCCGCCGGGCGATGTCGAGGATGATGCGGCGGGCGTCCTCGGCCGTGGCTGCCCAGTGAACATGGCCGCCGACACGCTCGACGGAGGCTTCGAGCTGTTCGAGGTACTTATCGAGGTGAGCCAGGGCGTGTTCCTTGATGTGTTTGGCATGGTCGCGCAACTGGTCGCTTTCCGGGAGGGCGGCATAACCCCGGCGATTGCCGGCCAGCAGCGTGCTGGTGAGGCGCACGAGGGCGGCCTGCAATGGCGGATTGGCCAGCGCTTGCGATGAGGCTTCGTGGAAATCGTGATGCTCGTGGCGTGCGTAATCGGTCATGGTCAGTCTCCGTGCCGTCATGGTACGGGATGGGCGGCTTGTCGTTTCGCGAAACGGCAAGCCGGGGTCGCGCCGCGAAAAGTTCCTTGTTCCGCAACGACCGGGACGGTATCGTGGGTCGTGTTCTTCTTCTCTATTGTCGCCTTCGAGGAGCGAATCGTGACGAGCGACCGACGACGATGGTCCGTGACGCACGTCCTCACCGCCAGTGCTGCGCTGGTGCTGGCCGGCTGCGGCTATCAGCAAGCAGATCGCGCGCGGATGGAAGCGGTGCGTGCCGCCGAGGCGGCGGACCTGGCCAGCAAGGAGGCCGAACAGGCGCAGGCCGAGCGCGACATGCTAGCCCGAGAGGTGGCCCGGCTCAAGGGCCAGCCACTCCCCGAGCGGCGCGATAATCCGCCGCCCGTCGTCCCGGCGAGTGCCACGGATGCGGAGCTACGCAAGGCGCTGGATCAGCAGGCAGAAGAGTTCACCCTCAAGATGAACGAGGAAAAGGAAAAGGCTCAGCAGCAGCTGACGGCCGCGCGCAAGGAGACGGAGAAGGCCCGCAAGGAAGCCGACGATCAGCGCGAACGCGCCGCCCGGTTTCAGCGCGACGCCGAGCGTGCCGCGGAAATGGAGAAGAAAGCGGTGGAGGCAGCGCGCGTCGAGAACCAGGCTGCCGACGTCCAGCGCCGTCGGGCCGAGGAGGCGCGCCGCCTGGCCGATGAAGGGCTGCGCCGCGGGCTTGAGGAGCGGGCAAAGGAGGCAGCCCGCGAACGACTGCGAGCCGAGGGCGGGTTGTACGCCGACCGTATCGCCAAGGCCCAGCTCGCCTGGCGCGACAACGACGCGAAAAAGGCGGCGGAACTTCTCGACAGCGCCCCAGAGCCGCTACGCGGCTGGGAATGGCACTACCTGAACCGGCTCGGCAAGAAGCCGCCGGCGGATCTCGGCAAGCACGACGAGCGCGTCACTGCGGTCGCGTTCAGTCCCGACGGCCGGCGCGTCGCCAGTGCCGACGAGTCAGGGAACGCTTCGCTGCGCGACGCGGTGCTCGGAAAAGAGATTGCCTTTCTCAAGGGGCACAAGGGCGTCGTGCATCAGATCGCGTTCAGTCCCGACCGCAAGCAAATTGTGACGGCGGGCGAAGACGGTCTCGTCAAACTCTGGGACGCTGAGAAGGGCGAAGAACTGCGGACGATTCGCGGCCACGCCGGCGCGGTACACGGCGCGGCGTTTAGCCCCGACGGCAAGGCTCTGGCGACCGTCGGCGCCGATGGCGGCATTCGCCTGTGGGAAGCAGCGAGTGGCCGAGAGATTATCGCCCTGCGCGAGACCGACAAGCTGTTCGCCGTGGCGTTTTCGCCCGACGCCCGACGCCTGGCTTACGCCGGAGGCAACGGCTTTGTGGGCGTCGCCGACCGCACGGGAACGGACGCCCCGCTCCTTCTCAACACTACCGGCGGCAGCGTCCGCGCGCTGGCATTTTCGCCGGACGGCCGCACCCTCAGCGCCGCGGTCGAGAACGGCGTCGTCACCGTCTGGGATCTGGCGACCGGCCAGGAGCTACACGCACTCAAGGGGCACTCCGAGGCCGTGACCGCTCTGGCGTTCAGCCCGGACGGCACGCGCCTGGCGACCGCTTCGGAAACGGCTGTGAAATTGTGGGACGTGCGCGAGGGGACGGAGCTGCTGACGCTGCGCAATGACGCCGCACTCTCTGGCCTCGCGTTCAGTCCCGACGGTAAGCGCCTGATCGCCGGCGCCGGCAAGACGGTGGCGGTCTGG
>JBBQPD010000895.1:0-3153 GCA_038331535.1 Gemmatales bacterium
GAGCGCTTCGCTCGCGCGCGTTTCGCGAAACGTCAACAAAGGATGGTGCGCATTGCGACTCTCCGCACGGCTCGCACTGCTCTTTTTGGCGGTCTCCACCGCGTCTTTGCCGGCAGGCGACATGGCTGCGCCCCTGCTCCCCGGCGGCATCACCGACCCATCAGGCCGCACCGGCTTCCTCGTCGGCCCGACCGGAAACATCGACGCGCTCGACCTCGTCACCGGCGACGTTCTCTGGACCGCCGACGCCCGCCGGCCGCTGTTCGCCTACGGCGAGCGCTTGTACGCCCTGACGGCGGACGGCCCGCGCCCGCGCGTGCGCGCCTTCGACATCAGCAACCGCGGCGAACGCGTCTTCGAGTCCGAACCGTTGACGCTGCCGGAGTGGGCGTCGGTCCTCGACGGCGTCGGCAACACCTTCGCCGTTCGCTGCCGGGTTGAGAAGGGCGAGTTGGTGCTGTCGTGGGAAGCCAGGCAGCCAAAAGAAAAGCGGCAGGCGGCCGGCACGATCTTCGTCAACCTGCGCTCGCGGGAAGTGACCGTGGCCGCCCCGTCGGTGACGCTCGGCGTTCCGGAACACAATTTTCGCCGAGAGCTGGAGAAGTTCGCCGTGCGCTGGCAGGGCGTTTCCGGGACGGAGTTCAAGGCGCTGGTGCTGGAACAGGACGCGGAGCGGCAGAAGTTCGTCCTGCTCTCGTGGGACGCCGCCACAGGCCGCGCTAACCCGCCGCGCGAGCTGCTCGCGGGCCGGCGCCTGACCGTGCTGCCGACCGTCGATGAACGCTTTCTGTGTCTGCGCGACTCGTTCGCCAGTCCGGACCTCAAGACAGACCCTGTCGCGTCGAAACAGTTCGACTGGTCGATCTACTCGGTGGCGACGGGAGACCTGGCCGCGCGCGTGCCATTCGAGCCGGGGACGCAAGCCGTCGGGCTGATCGGACCGCGCGTCTATGTGCAGCTCACGGGACCGATCCGCGGGCCGATCCATCGGCCGTTCGTTCATCCGCGCTCGCTGAAGGCCGTCGATCTGAAGACGGGCAAAACGCTGTGGGAACGACCCGTCGAGGGCAAGTCGGTCACGCCGCCGTGAGGCAATGACCGGGCGAGCGGGGGGCATCAGCCCCCCGCTCGCCCGGTTAAATCCCGTCCACGAATCGTCCTGTGTTAAACAGCCGGCGCGGGTCCAGCTTCTCCTTCACCTGGCGCATCAGCGGCCCATCGCCGCGCGGCACGCCCCAGACTGGAAGCGTCGCCTTCCATGCCGCGGGACAGCGCGTCACCACGACGTTGCCGCGAGCGGCGACGGCGGCCGTGTGCCATTCCTTGACCAGCGTCAGCGCTCGTTCCGGCGTCAGGTCGCCGCCAAGATGACCGCGCACGATGCCGGAACCGGCATGCGCTTGCACGGCGATTCCGGGAACCATTTTTTCCGCGTTCAGGCAGAACGCCGCCGTCGCGCCGGGCAGCAGATTCGCCTTGAACGAGAGCCGCGCATCCGCCGGGTGTGTGAACTCGACGAGCGCCCGCCACAACGGATCGCCAGCCGCTCCCGCGAGCGCCTCGACGCCCTTCACGCGGGCGGCGGCGACCTCGGTGAGTAGCTGTTGCACCTGCCAGTTCATCGTCTCCTCGCGGTCCTCGAAGCCGACCGCGACGACCCACGGCGCCTCCGGCAACACGACGCCCGACGCCGCGGCGACGGCCTTCGCCGCGAGAGCGTTCAGCACCTCGACACACACTGGCCGGGTCCGGCTGGAGTGCAGTCGGTCCAACAGCGCGCCGAGGTCCGGCCCCTCACAGCCGAGCGTCAGCAACGCAGTCGCCTCCGGCAGCGGCCGCACCTTCAAGGTCACCTGGCTGATGATGCCGAGCGTACCCAGCGCCCCGATGTGCAGCTTGCATAGGTCGTAGCCGGCCACGTTTTTGACGACGCGCCCGCCGGCTTTCGTCTCCTCGCCCTCGTCGTTGACCGTGCTGATGCCGATGACGTAATCGCGCAACGTGCCGAAGCCGAGGCGGCGCGGCCCGCTCACGTTGGCCGCCAGCGCCCCGCCCAGCGTCGCCCGCTCGGCGCGCGGCACGTCCACCGGCAGGCGCTGCTTTTCCACCGCCAGCAGGGCGCGCAGCGCCGCCAGCGTGATACCGGCGCGGACGGTCACGGTCATGTCGCGCGCGGGGTAGTCGATCACATCGGCGAGGGCGGTCAGATCGACGCCGACGCCGGGCCGGGTCGGCGGCAGGCCGAGGTCGAGCATCGTGCGCCCGCCGAGCGGGTAGAGGGCGGTGTTTTCGGCGGCGGCGCGGCGGACGAGATCGCCGATTTCCGCGACCGAGGATGGGCGGACGACGGGGACGGGGCCGAAGTCGTCGATGAGGCAGGAGGTGGAATCCACGATGTTCGAGCCAGTGCCGGGGGTGAGGAATACGACGCAGTTCAGGTTAGCGAGGCGAAACGAGGGCGGCTACCGGGGAGTGCCGCCGCTTGCGGCTTAGCGGTTCGACGCCGCTAAGCCGCAAGCGGCAAACGGAGCTACCACGACAGCTTGACACAATCCGCTCCCTTCTCCTATAACCGGCCGGTCCGGTACCTCTTGCGCCAACTCCACTCGTCACGCCGGAACCCATGATAGGAGACCGATCCGTGACAGCGATCCTCGGCATTTCGGCCTTCTATCACGACAGCGCCGCCGCCCTGGTGGTGGACGGCAACCTCGTCGCCGCCGCCCAGGAGGAACGCTTCACGCGCAAGAAGCACGACCCAGGTTTCCCCGCCCGCGCCGTCGCCTACTGCCTCGCCGAGGCCGGCCTGACGCCGGACCGGATCGACTACGTCGCGTTCTATGACAAGCCCTTGACCAAGTTCGAGCGCCTGCTGGAAACGTACCTCGCCTTCGCCCCGGCCGGTCTGCGCAGCTTCGGCATGGCCCTGCCCGTCTGGCTGAAAGAAAAGCTCTTCCTGCGCGGCCAACTTCGCCGCGGCCTCGGCGGCGACACGAAGGCGAAGCTCGTCTTCATGGACCATCACGAGAGCCACGCCGCCAGCGCCTTCTTCCCCAGCCCCTACGACGAGGCCGCCATCCTCACGCTTGACGGCGTCGGCGAATGGAGCACGACGACGCGCGGCATCGGCTCCGGCAACAAAATCGAGCTGAC
>JBBQPD010000896.1:0-3148 GCA_038331535.1 Gemmatales bacterium
GGAGCGCTGGCCGCAGCGCTCCCTGACGGTCGCGGCTCGTGATGCTATTTCTGGCCGGTTGCGTCCAACTTGCCGTCGGCTACAATTAGGTGAGATCGCTCCGGACCGGCGAAAGGACCATCATTCATGGCGTTGTCGCTCATCTGCGCCTGCGGGGCCCGCTTCGAGGTCGAGGATACCCTCGCCGGCCAGGACGTCGCCTGTCCGGAGTGTCAGCAGACCCTCAAGGCGCCCGCCCTGCACGGACCGTCGCGGCGCACCAGCGACCTCGCCCTTGCTTCCGACGTCCTTGCCCTCATCGGCGCCTTCACCGTCATCGGCACTATCGCCGCCGTCGTCCTCGGCACCCTCGGTCTCATTCGTATCCGCCGCAACAGCGACCGTGTCGCCGGCGCCGGCTTCGCGATCTTCGGCATCGCCGCCGGCACCCTGTTTACCACGCTGACGCTCCTTGCCCTCAGTAGCGGCGAGCTGTTCGGCCTCGGCGCCAAGTTCCGCCGCAACATGCTCGGCGACCGCGTCGACACCTCCGGTGAGCTGACCCACGAGGACGCCGCCGCCGGCTTCCGCATCACCCGGCCATCGCGCGAGTGGGGCGTGTCGGACGTCGATCGACTCGAAGACCCCATCGTCCGATTAATGCAGGGGGAGCAACTGGGCCGCAAACTCGACGTCCTATTCGTGCAGACGCAGCGGCCAGTCTATGTGGACGTCCGCTCCGAGCCGCGCCTGGTCGGCAATATCGATGGCATACTGGATGAGACGGTGCGGGAACTGTCGTCGGCCGGTCCGCAGGCGGACCCGATCAACCCGCGGAGGCGACCCGCCGACGATGGCAACCCGATCCGCATCACCAATGTGGTTCCCGGCGCGTCCTCGAAACGGTTGGAGGCCGGCGGCAACGTTGAGGCTCTCGAGAAAGAAGTGACTGTCTACTGCGCCGGGCAGCAGTGGAAGATGTTGGTACGCGTCTACCACACGGACGGCAACAAGATGTTTGTCGTCCGCGCATACGGTCAGCGCCGCCACTTCGAGCACGGTGAAGCGGACGTGCGCAAGCTGCTGGATAGTTTCACGATCCTCGACGGGCAGTAAACAAATCGCGCGAAACGTAAACAGCCGAGAGGGCGCCGTGTCTGTTTGCCGCTATCATCCCGATCGTCCAGGCGTCGGCGTCTGCATGCGCTGCCGGGCGTCGGTGTGCGCCGCCTGCACCACGCGGCTTGATGGCGTCAACCACTGCCACGCCTGCCTTAAGGTGCTGGCGGCGCGCGACGACGTGCCGCGCCACGCCGCCGAGTGGTGGCCGCCCGTCGCCGTGCTGCTCGCCGGAGTCGGCACGGTCGCCCTGTTCCTCGTCTTCTTGCTGCTCCAGGGCCGGCTGGCCCCCTGACCCGTGAGGGCCGACATGACGCTCCTCACCCGACCGCGCAGTGCCGGCGAAATCCTGGACGATGCCTGGCGCCTGGCTCTCGCCGACTTCCCCCTGCTGTTCGGCCTCGCCGGCCTGTTTCTCGTCCCGTTCTTTGCTTTCTGCCTGCTGCTGTTCGCCTTGCCAAAGCCCGATGGCTGGCCCGTGCGCTTGCTCACGGCGATCACGGCGGCGCTGCTGGCCGCACTCAGCGGCGTCGGTTCCGGCGCGTGTCAGGATTTATTCCTTCGCCGCACCTCTGGCGAGGAGGCGACGTTCGGCCCATGTCTCAAGGCGGCTTTGCGGCGCGGTTTCGACCACGCGGCGGCGCGGGCCATGCTGTTACCGAGCATACTCCTCGGCCTCGGTTGCCTCGTGCTGCCGGGGGTGGCACTCTGGATGGCCTGCCCCGCCGTCCACACGCTCATCGCCGAGGGCAAGGGCCGCCGCGCCGCCGACCTGAATGAGCTGGGCCGAGAGGTTCGCTTCAACCCGGCCAAGGCCGCCGCCGTCATCCTCACCCGCCTGCCGCTCCTCGCCCTCGCCGTCGTCAACCTGCATCTGCTCGGCTTGACGGCGCTGTGGGCCGCCGGCAATCTCGCCGGTTTCGACGTGGCTCTCATCTCCTTCGCCCTGACGCTCGGCAACCCCGTCTACCTTCTCGCGCTGACGATGTTCGCCTGGCTGCTGCTGACGCCGTACTTTGAGGCGAGCAACTTCCTGCTGCACCTCGACACGCGCACCCGCCAGGAGGGGCTGGACTTGTTCTACCGCGTTCGCCGCTCTTTCCCGACCGGTGAGACCAACCTCAACAAGGTGCTGCCCGCCCTCCTTGCCCTCCTACTGTTCGCGCCCCCGGCCGCCGCGGCAGACCCGGCCGGCGCCGCCCGTGTGGAAGTGAGTCGCATCGCGGAGGAAGTGAAAACGGAAAGGACGTATCGCGGCGGCGACCAGCTGGAGCACGACTTGGGAAAGATCGCCGATCGTTTGGAGGAAGCAGGCGGAAAAGCGCCGTTCGCCTGGTTTCGACGACGACTGCCTCAATTGGCCGGGCGCGACCGCGACGAAGCGCTCGACCTGCTGGCAGACCTCGAGCGCCGCCTCGCCCGGTCGGAGGGCGCGACGGGAGGGCTGTCGAAGGACGAGCTGAAAGGCCTGCTGCGGTCGGGGCGCGACGAGGAAGACGAGACCGAGACGTCGCACAAGCGTGAAAAGGAACCGCAGCGCGCGGAGCCGCCGGAGGTGAAGCGCGACGTGGACGCACCGCAGGGGCAGCGTTCGGGTTCCGGAAGTCCCGCCACCGGTTCGGCGGGTGGAGGGAACGCGGGCGCGATGCTCGTCGGCGGCTTGCTGCTGGCGCTGGTCGCGGCAGCGCTGCTGCTGTGGTTGCGCAACCGCACGTTGGCGTCGAAGAAGGCCGCCGAGACGACGGTCGGCAAGTCGCCGCCGCGCGACAGTCTGCCGCGCCCGGATGAGGCGGCCTCGCAATCCCTCTGGCACCGGGCCGAGGAATTGGCGGCAAAAGGCGAATATCTGGAGGCGCTGCGGGCGCTGTACGGCGCCGTGCTGGCGGTGCTGCATCGGCGTCATTTCATTCGCTACGAGGTGCCGCGGACCAACGGCGAATACGTCGAGCAGGTGCGGCTCGCGGCCGAGGCGCCTCCGGCGCTGCGCGGCCCGTTCGAGCGCCTGACGGCGCTGTTCGAGTGGAAATGGTACGGCGAACGCGCCTGCGAG
>JBBQPD010000897.1:0-3136 GCA_038331535.1 Gemmatales bacterium
GCTTGCGGCTTAGCGGTCGGGCGTCGCTAAGCCGCAAGCGGCAATCGAGTCGTCGTCTATTTCCCATCTCCCGTCGGTGGAGTAGTCCGCGGGCGGAAATTGCCGGGCGCGGGCCTGTCAACACCTCCGACGCCGAATTGGCCGACAACACCGAGGGAGCCGAACGCACCGACCTGGCCGAGGGCACCGAGTTGACCGAGAACTCCGATGAAGCACCCCCCCAAGGGATTCGGGGCGAAGGGATTGACCTGCGGGTGCAGTTGCTCGTCGATCCGCTTCGCCTTCTCGGCCGACGTGACGAACAGCGTCTTGCCCAGCGCGACGGAGCGCAGATCGCTCATCTCGGCCAGCAATTGCACGGCCGTGTCGAGAGGCGTGTTGGCCAGCCGCGCGGTGACGATGGGCTTGTCCTTCTCCGCGGCTTTCACGTCCAGAATGATGGTCACGTCGCTGCGCTCGGCAAGCTCTTTCAGCGCCTCGTCGAGCGGCTTCTTGTCGAAATTGGCATGAACGAGGGGGAAGACCGGTTCCATCGTCGTGCCGGTGGCAGGATCGGTTGGCGCGTGCGGCCAGAACTCGTCCTGTTGCGCCTTGATCGTGGTGATCTCGATGTGGTCGCGGCGGACGGTGAACGTGGCGCCGGTCGCGTTGGGTAATCGATCGAGATGCTTGCGCAGCACCATTTCAAAACGGGCGTTCTTCATGGGCGGGATCGGTGCCGATTCAATGAGCGGAAACTTTGTTACGTCTTTCAGGTCATCCGTACCGGAACGGAACGCTCGTTCGTTGACGTCGATCACGATGTCGTACTGGGTCGCGAGATGGTCCAGCAGTTCGCCCAGCGTCAACTTGGGATCATCAGCCCCGTTGAAATTGACGCGTTTGTTTATCTTGGCGTAGACCGGCTCGTCGGTCTTGTCCGTTTTCGGCGGGTCTTTCGGGGCGGCGCGGCTGAAGACGAATGTCAGCAGCAGCGACGCGGCGACCGATAAATACGCGAACTTCAGAATGCGGGACATCGAAGAGCTCCTGAATGTATCTCGGCTGAACCCACGATGGTAGTTCTCGGACCTATCATGAAACGCGGAATAGCCCTCGACTTGCGCCGTCAGTCGGCTTTGAGGTGGCGCACCACATGGTCCAGCGCGTCCACCAGATAAACGATCGCCGTGTAATGACCGCAGTCGTACCACAGGATTTTTTGTTGGCCGCTGGCCTGCCACAGAGCCTCGGCCATTTTCGGCGGCACGATCTCATCGTTCTGCGCGGCCATCATGAGCACCTTGCGATCCTTCAGGTTGGCGGCACAGGTCAACGGGTCGAGCGGGGCGAGCAGGTTTTTCACCTGCTGTTTCGTACCGCCGAGCGCCACGAAAGCCCGGCGGTAGGGCAGGGCCATTGGATGCTCCCAGTAGGCGTCCACAAAACCGCCGCCGCCGAGCAGGATCACGGCCCGGTTGAGGCGCGGCTCCATCTCCGCGGTCAGCGCCGCCATGAAACTGCCGAGGCTGGTGCCGAGGATGCCGAGGCGCTTCCGATCCACTTCCGGACGCGACTCCAGCCACGCCGCGGCGCAGCGCAGGTCGAGGACGGTTTGCCGCACGGACTCCAGCGTCTGCGGGATATTCGGCGACATCAGGCGCATGGCGGAGCCCAGCGGTCGGCGCGGGCCGTAGTAGGCCATCTGCACGAACAGGGCGCCGACGCCGTGTTGAGACAGGTGCGTCGCGATGCTGCGCGACAGACTCTGATCGCCGCCGGTGATGTCGAGAACGATCGCCGCGGGGATCGGTCCCGTGACGTTCGGGCGATAGTATTCGGCGTGGACGGTGTTGTTTTCCTTGTGCTTGCTCTCCACCGGCGAGGGGAACGTCAGCCGGTATACGGTCGTGTCAACCGCCGGCATTTCGTACTTGAGCGACATCTCGTAGGTGAAGTTTCGTTCGGCGAGGCGATAGCGCATCGGCACCGCGGCCTGGTCGTCCAGGGGAGCGAAGTGAAACGTGCCCTTCTCGACGGGGTTACTATCCGCCGCGAGCGCGGGATCCGTCGCGAGCAGACAGAGCGACAGGGAGAGCAACCGGTGCATGCGCAAGCTCCTCGAAGGGATCAAACCGGGACAGGTGATTTCGTTGGCGCGGGAGAGAGGACGAGCATCGAGTATCCCTGAAATGACGGTCGAACGCAAGATGCACGCGATTCTGGGCGCGGGGGGGGCGTTAGCCCCCCGCTCGCCAAGCGTTTTCGTCAACCCATCAGCTGGCGAAACTCCTCGAACAGGTAGCTGCTATCGTGCGGCCCGGCCGAGGCCTCGGGGTGATACTGTACGCTGAAGATCGGCCATTTCTTGTGGCGCATGCCTTCGAGCGTCTGATCGTTCAGGTTGACGTGCGTCGCTTCCAGGTCGGTCGGCAGCGTCTCGGTGCGGACGGCGAAGCCGTGGTTTTGCGTCGTGATCTCGACCTTGTTGCTGCGCTGGTTCAGCACCGGCTGGTTGGCGCCGCGATGGCCGAACTTCAGCTTGAACGTCTGCGCGCCCAGGGCCAAGCCGATCAGCTGATGACCGAGACAGATGCCGAAGATCGGCTTCTTACCGGCCAGGTCGCGGATGGTTTGCGCGGCGTAGCTCACCGGTTCCGGGTCGCCGGGGCCGTTCGACAGGAAGACGCCATCCGGCTTCTGGGCCAGCACGTCGGCGGCGGACGCGGTGCCGGGTAGCACCGTGACGCGGCAGCCGACCTGCACCAGGCAGCGCAGGATGTTCCATTTCATGCCGAAGTCGAGGGCGACGACATGGTGCGTCGGCGGCCGGTGCGGCAGGTAGGTGACGAAGCGATTGGTGAAGCCGTCGGTCCAGGCGAACGACTTGGCCGGTACGACCTCGCGCACCAGGTCGCGGCCGACGATGCCGGGACTGGTGCGCGCCTTGTGGACCAGCGCGGCGTCGTCAAGGTCGGTGGTCGAGAGGACGGCGTTCATCGCTCCGCGGACGCGGAGCCGGCGGACGAGGGCGCGGGTGTCGATGCCTTCCAGGCCGATGATGCCCTGGCGGCGCAGGTAATCGTCGAGGCTGCCCTGCGAGCGGAAATTGCTGGGATGACGGGCGGCCTCGCGGACGACGAAGCCTTCGACGTGC
>JBBQPD010000898.1:0-3128 GCA_038331535.1 Gemmatales bacterium
CTCGGCGCCGGGCGCGGGTTGTGGGCGTCACGTCTTGTTTTCCCCCCTGCTACCTCGCAGCGCGCGCGGCGGGGGGGGGGGGGGCGTTCCCCCCCGGGCGCCCCGCGGGGCCGCCCCCCCCCCCCCCCGCTCGCCAAGATCCTGAATCCCCGTCTTAGCGGGCGGGCGCCGCCAGGCCGCAAGCGGCGGTTTCTGCTTCGCTCACCATCTCCGCGCCGTCGGCGATCTGATAGCTGTAGCCCTGTTCCGTCAGAAATAGCTGCCGGTGGTGGGCAAAGTCCTGTTCGCGGGTGTCGCGCGTCACCAGCGTGTAGAAGTGGGCCACCTCGCCGTTCGTCTTCGGCCGCAGGATGCGTCCCAGCCGTTGCGCCTCTTCCTGGCGCGAGCCGAACGTCCCCGACACCTGGATCAAGACGTTCGCGTCGGGCAGGTCGAGGGCGAAGTTGCCGACCTTGGAGAGGATGAGCTGCCGCACCTCGCCCTTGCGGAACTGGCCATAGAGCTTTTCGCGCTCGGCGTTGCTCGTCTGCCCCGTGATGAGCGGGATGTCGAAGCGCTTGCGCAGGTGGCGCAGTTGTTTGAGGTACTGGCCGATTATGAGCACCCGGCTATCGCGATAGCGCTCGAGCAACTGGGCGACGACGTCTTCCTTGGCCGGGTTCTCGCTGGCGATGCGGTACTTGTCGCGCCACTCGGCGACGGCGTAATCCATGCGCATCGGTTCGGGCATGGCGACGCGGACTTCCGTGCAACTGGCCTCGGCGATCCAGCCGCGCGTCTCCAACTCGCGCCACGGCACGTCGTATTTCTTCGGGCCGATGAGGCTGAACACGTCGGACTCGCGGCCGTCCTCGCGCACCAGCGTCGCCGTCAGGCCGAGCCGTCGCCGGGCCTGGATGTTAGCCGTCACGCGGAACACCGGGGCCGGCAACAGGTGGACTTCGTCGTAAATGATCAGGCCCCAGTCCTTCTTGTCGAAGATCTGGAAATGCGGGAACTCCTCAGTCTTTTCGTTGCGGTACGTCAGAATCTGGTACGTGGCCAGCGTCACCGGCGCGATGTTTTTGCTGTCGCCCGTGTACTCGGCGATCTGGTCTTCGGCGAGGTCGGTCTTGTCGAGGATCTCGCGGTGCCACTGCTTGACGGCGGTGATGCCGGTGGTCATGACCAGGGTGGAACGCTGCATCAGGGCCATGGCGGCGATGCCGACGATGGTCTTACCGGCGCCGCAGGGCAGCACGATGACACCGCTGCCGCCGCGCACGTCGCCGCCGGCATAGAAGACGTCGGCCGACTCGCGCTGGTAGTCGCGCACCACGAACGGCAGTCCACTACGAGCGATTTCGCGCAGGTTGATCGCCAGACTGGAGCCTTCCGTATAGCCCGCCAGGTCTTCGGCTGGGTAGCCGACCGCAATAAGCGCTTGCTTCAGCAGGCCGCGAAACGCCGGATCGACGAGGAAACTGTGCTTGTCGAGGCGCTGGCCGAGATAGGAGCGCACCTTGGGCTGGCGGGCCAGTTCTTCAAGTAACGTCCCATCCTCACTGACGAGGCGAAGCAGAGCCGGGCCTTCGGCGGGTTGTTCGGGCGCGCGGTCGAGGCGGACCCGGCCATAACGGCCGACCCGTTCGGCGATATCGACGGCAAGGTTGGACGGTACGGGATATTTGCTGAAGCGGCGCAGCACGTCCATCATGGCGTCGGCGCTGAGTCCGGCCGCAGCGGCATTCCACAGCGAGAGATCGGTCAGCCGATAGGTGTGAATGTGTTCGGGGCTTTTTTCCAGCTCGGCGAAGGGAGCGAGCGCGTCGCGGGCCTCGGCATAGCGCGGATTATCGACCTCGACGAGGACGGAGCGGTCGCCCTGGATAATCAGCGGGTTGGCGGGGTCGTACTGCTGGACGGTTTTGCTCTCAACGCCTTTCGGCATCATTCCGTTCTCCCATCCGGACCCCGGCCCATACTCCTTCTCGCAGTTTAGTGGGTTCGGAGAGGGCATGCAA
Source organism: Gemmatales bacterium (assembly GCA_038331535.1). Lineage (GTDB taxonomy): Bacteria > Planctomycetota > Planctomycetia > Gemmatales > Gemmataceae > JBBQPD01. The sequence continues at coordinate 2,004 of JBBQPD010000898.1, forward strand.
GGCGAAGTCCGGCACTCCGAGCCTCTGGCAGATCACCCTCTTCCAGGTATTATCACTTCTTGAGCCTGTGTCAGCAGTCAGACCGCCCCACCAGCCCGCTGCCGGCATGGCGTCGTTCGAGACATCACCCGAGCGCTGAGGATACCGTATGACTGAGGCCTTGCATTCTTTGCCTGTCATCTCGTCTCTCCCGATCCCGTTGGAGCGGGATGTCTTCCTCCGCACCCTGCTGCGGGAGCTTGCCGGGACGCTTCAGGATGTCGTCGGCCTGGACGAAGCTTCCGGGTTCATCAGCGTCGTTGGGCAGCGGATCGGCGACCAGATCAACGAAGAGTACAAGACGGCTCTCGGGGTGTCCGATCTGACCCGCGCGCAGGTGGCCGAGGTGCTCGTGGACCTGAAGCGGCGCATTCAGGGCGACTTCTTCGTCCTCTCGGAAAGCGACGAGAAGATCGTGCTCGGCAACCGCGCCTGCCCGTTCGCCGACAAGGTGATCGGCCGCCCCGCGCTGTGCATGATGACCTCCAACGTCTTCGGCGTGATTGCCGCCCAGAACCTCGGCTACGCCAAGGTGGTGATCGAGGAAGCCATCGCCCGCGGCGACGCCGGTTGCCGCGTGGTCGTGTACTTGAAGCCGACCGACGAGACGCAGGCGGCAGCCGGGCGCGAGTATTTCAGGGGCTAGGCAGGTGGCTATGAGCACCGAGCAATTCCTTCAGGTCGCCGACCTCTTTCCCGATCCGGCGCTCCTGCTGACGAGCGACGGCGTGATTGTCGCGGCCAACCGGGGTGCGGCGGCCCTGGGGCTGCTCTCCAAAGATGTGGCAGGCCGGGCGCTCAGCGACCTGACCGCGACCCCCGCCGCAGCCGTCCGCGACTACCTGCGTCTGTGTTCCCGCAGCCGCGAGCCAGTGGTCGGCTCGCTCACCCTCCTTGCCGGGGCCGAAGCAGAAGTCCCCTGCCGCTGCCACGGTTCCATCCTTCACCACGGCACGCAGGGCGTGGAGACTCGCCTCCTGTTGCGGCTGACCCGCAAGGACGCCGCGCCGAGCCAATTCGCCGTCCTCAATCAGCAGATCGACGAGCTGACGAAGGAGGTCCATCGGAGGCGGCAGGTCGAAGAGG
>JBBQPD010000899.1:0-3126 GCA_038331535.1 Gemmatales bacterium
TCTTTCGCACCTTCGCGTCGGCTGACTCCTGTACCCGTGGGTGGTGGCTCTTGGCGGACGACCGGGTCAAACAGGTCAAAGAAGCCAACGACATCGTCGATGTCGTGGGCGGCTACCTCCCTCTACGTCAGGCCGGACCAACTTACAAGGGCCTCTGTCCGTTTCACGAAGACCATCGCCCCTCATTCGACGTGGACCCGCGCCGGCAGCGCTACCGCTGCTGGAGTTGCGGCGAGCACGGCGACGTGCTGACCTTCGTCCAAAAGTTCGACCGCGTCGGTTTTACCGAGGCGCTCGAACTTCTTGCCCGCCGGGCCGGTATAACGCTGGAAAAAACTGGAGTCTCGCCGCAGGCACGCACGCGCGCGCTTATGCTTGACGTAGTCCGCTGGGCCGCCCAGCAGTATCACGAGTGCCTGCTCGATTCGCCGCTGGCCGAAGAGGCTCGCGTCTACGTCGGGCAGCGCGGCCTCAAGGGCGAAACCGTTCGCAAGTATCAGCTCGGTTTCGCACCGCGCACCGGCGACTGGTTGCTCCGCCGCGCGGAAGCCGCCGGTTTCTCGTTTGAGCTACTGGAACAGGTCGGGCTGATAGCTCCGAAGCAGCATGGTCCTGGTTACTACGACCGCTTTCGCGATCGTGTTCAGTTCCCGATCCGGAATGAGCGTGGGCAAACGGTGGGGTTCGGGGGAAGGATCCTTCCCAATTCCCCTCTTTCGTCAAAGGCGCCAAAATACTATAACTCTAGCGACACCCCGCTCTTTACGAAGAGCGAACAGCTTTATGGAATTGACCAGGCGCGGATCGCCGCCGAGAAGACCGGCTATCTTGCGGTCGTGGAAGGCTACACCGACGTCCTCATGGCGCACCAGGCGGGCATCTTGCCTGTCGTCGCCACGATGGGCACGGCGTTGAATGGCCGCCACGTCCAGAAGTTGCGACACTTCGCCCCGCGCGTGGTGTTAGTATTCGACGCGGACGCCGGCGGCGAAACCGGCGTGGACCGGGCGCTGGAAATGTTCGCCAGCAACGACGCCGAGCTGGCAATCGCGACCTTGCCGCCCGGACTCGACCCCTGCGACCTGCTCGTGCAGCAGGGGCCGGAAGCGTTTCGCAAGGTGCTGGAAGGGGCGATTGACGCCCTGGAGTTCAAGTTGAATCAGGTGCTGGCCGCCGAGGGTTCGGCCGGCATCGAGGGGAAGCGTCGGGCGGTGGACGCGGTACTGCGGACCATCGCCCTGGCCCCACGCCTGCCGGGACAGGTCGGCGACATGAAGACGCAGCTGATCGTGACTCGCATCGCGCGTCGGCTGATACTCAAGGAGGAGATGTTATGGGCACGCCTGGACGAACTACGCCGCGAACGCGCCGGCGAGACGAGCCTGAAAAAACCAACGGCCCCGGAACCGGGCGAAACCGCCCGGCAGGCCAAAGCCGCCCCCGAGGAGCGTGAGCTTCTCGAAGTGCTCCTGGCCGACCCGGCGCTGGTCGCGGCCGCGCAGGTCGAGATTGCCCCCGAGGTGATTCAGCACCCCGGCCTTCGTCAGTTGCTCCAGGGTCTTTACGACCTTCTGGAAGCCGGCGACGCGCCGACGCTCGACAACCTCCGGCCGGGCCTCGACAACGTGCGACTCGAATCCTGGGCGCTGGAACGACAGGAAGTGGGCAGCAAAAATACCGACAAGGAAGCCTGGCTGCGGCAGATAATCCTGCGCTTCAAGGAACGCAGCCACGGCCCCGCGAAACAGGAACTCCAGAACAAGCTGCAAGCCGCCAGCGATCACGCGACGGCGTTGGAACTGCTCCGGCAGCTACAAATCGGAAGGAGGAGGGATGAAGGATGAAGGATGAAATAGAACCATACTCGGAGTCTGTTTCATCCTTCATCCTTCATCCTTCATCCTTTCAGGCGAACACAAGCCCTGATGCGCCCGCCACGGCGTCAGGTCCTACGTGAGGGAGGGGTTTGATGGACAAGATCCACGACGGCCTCAAGACTTTGCTCGACTCGGGCAAGGAAAAGGGCTACCTGACCTACGACCAGGTCAACGAGCATCTTCCCGACGATGAGACCAATCCCGAGAAGATCGACCAGATCCTCATCATGCTTGAGGATCAGGGCATCGAGCTGATCGACGAGACCGAAGCCGAAGAACGCGAGGGCGGTGGAGCTGCCGCCGCGATCGACGACGAGGTCCGGGCCGAGCTGGACCTGAGCTTCATCGACGAGGAAGAGAGCCGGCGCATCGACGACCCGGTGCGCATGTACCTCACGCAGATGGGCGAAATCCCGCTGCTGAAGCGCGACCAGGAAATCGCTCTCGCCAAGAAGATCGAGGTCACCCGCAAGCGCTTCCGCCGCAAAGTCCTCGAATGCGATGGGGCGCTGCATCAGGTCGTCGAAGTCCTTGATCGCGTTCACTCCGGCGACCTGCCCTTCGACCGCACGGTCAAGGTGTCGCTGACGGAGAACCTGGAGAAAGACAAAATCCTCCAGCGCATGCCGCACAATCTCAAGACGCTCAAGCACCTCCTCGAACAGAACAACGAAGAGTTCACCCGCATCCTCGATCCGCAAGTGGCGGAGGACGACCGCCGTCTGTTCCGCCGCCAACTGCGCCTGCGCCGCCGCAAGGCCGTGACGCTGGTCGAGGAATTGTCGATCCGCACGCAGAAAGTCCAGCCGCTGATGAAGAAGCTGGAGCAGATTTCCGTGCGCATGGACGAGCTGGAGCGCGAGGTCGAGCGTCTGCGCGGCGACCGCGCCGCCCGCGAAGATCGGCAGAACCTCGAAAAGGAGCTGCACGACTACATGATGCTGACGCTCGAAGACCCAGGCAGCCTGCGCAAGCGCGTCGAGATCGTCAAGAAGCGCTTCTGCGAGTACGAGCAGGCGAAGCGCGACCTCTCTGGTGGCAACCTGCGCCTGGTGGTGAGCATCGCCAAGAAGTACCGCAACCGCGGCCTGAGCTTCCTCGACCTGATCCAGGAAGGCAACACCGGCCTGATGCGCGCGGTGGACAAGTACGAGTACCGCCGCGGCTACAAGTTCAGCACCTACGCGACGTGGTGGATTCGCCAGGCGATCACGCGGGCCATCGCCGACCAGGCGCGCACGATTCGCAT
>JBBQPD010000900.1:0-3125 GCA_038331535.1 Gemmatales bacterium
GGGCCAATCATACCAGTGTCAGCCCGAGTCAGCCTTTCGCACCCGGCGGCATGACTAAGCTTCTTCCGCAAGTCAAGTGTCATCGGCGCTAAATAATCCACACAATTCCATGCGCCGCGTTTGCATTCGGCATAATCGGAACTATCGTTAGTCAGACACATAGTCGGCAGGCTCCCCGCAAACTGCCGGCGGTCGAATTGATTCCGACTGTTCCCCCCCTCTTGGCTTCCGCCGCCGGGCTGACCGGTGGCAATTGCGCCTGTACCGTGGCCGAGGGACTACGCGCAACCCGCGCTACTCCCCGTCTGCGTTGGCGCGGACTCTCCCGGAATATCCACCCGGCCGGGCGGGAGGCTTCGGAAACGTAATGCCATGCCCCACAGTGCTCGTTTCCCCAAGGGAAGGGACAGCATGTTTACATTCTTGAAAACCTGGATGAAACGCCCGCGTCGCAAACCGGTCCTCCCGATCGCTCGACCCAGGCTCGAAGGGCTGGAGGAACGCCTCGTCCCGTACGCGGTCTCGGGTAACGCCTGGGTGGTTCCTCAGCGCGTCACCATCAGCTTCATGCCCGACGGCACCCTGCTGGGCTACAACGGCCAGGGGCAGGCCGTCACCAGCACCTTGTTCCACGATTTTGCCGCCCTCGGTTCGACGGCGACGTGGGAGAAATCGATCCTGAAAGCGGCTCAGGTCTGGGCCCAGCAAACCAACATCAACTTCTCCGTCGTCTCCGACAATGGCAGCGACGCCGGCACGGGTTTGTTCCAGCAGGGAGACCCCGGCTTTGGCGATATCCGCATCGGCGGCTACCAAATGGGCGGCGGCAGCAGTAATCCGCTGGCATCCACTTACTTGCCGCCGCCGGGGAACAATTATTCCATCGCCGGCGACGTGACTTTTAACACCAGCCAGCCGTACAACCTCGGCAGCACCTACGACCTGTTCACGGTCGCGCAGCACGAGATGGGCCACGCCATTGGCATGTTGCACAGCTCGGACATCACGGCCTCCATGTATCCGGTCTACTCCGGGACCGCCGCGGGCCTGGGCAGCGACGACGTCGCCGGCATCCGCACCATCTACAGCAACGGCAGCGCACGTACTCCGGATGCCTTCGACACCGTGGCGTCCAATAGCACCTTCGCCACCGCTTCGACTATCACGGTCGATCCGGTGCTGAAGACGGCGCTGATAGCGGGAGATGTCACGACGACGACGGACGTGGACATGTACAAGTTCACGGCCCCGTTGGGCAGCAACAGCACCATGACGGTTACCATCCAGAGCGCCGGCCTGAGCCAACTGGCACCCAAGCTGTATATCTACAACGCCAGTCAGCAACAGATCGCATTTATCTCTGGGGCGAACCAGTACGGGACCACCCTCACGGCGACGGTCAACATCACGGCCGGGCAGCAGTACTTCGTGAAGGTGCAGAATGCTGAGACGACAGCTTTCGGCACTGGGGCTTACGGCCTGGTCGTCAACACCGGCATCCTGCCTTCACCGCCCGTCCCTATTCCCGATAACCAAGTTGCCAATGGACTGGTGTTGCAGTCCACCGGGGGCCAGGTGATGGACCCGCGCCAGACCTATAGCTGGGGCGATGCGGGCACCTGGTATGATTGGATCCAGAACTGGCTCAACACCCACCAGGGCCAGCAGAATATGATGGCTGGCGCGGACCCTGCCGAAGTGCTGATCGGCGGCGGACTCGGCGATTCGTTCTACGCCAATGGCAATCCGGTCAAGGGAGCCGCTGGGCAGCAACCGGGCGGCGCCGGCGGCGGTGCGGCAGCCCACGGCGCCAATCCGGCGAACTTCTTTGCCTCGGTAGACGTGGCGGCCGCGCTGTTTCACTTCGACCGCGGCACGCCACAGGCCGCCAATCAGTCGGCTCCCGTGAACGATTCGCTTTTCTCCGCCGGCTCGACTTCCGCGGCGGACTTCAAGGCGTTCGTCCATGCCGACCGGTTGCAGACGCATTCCTCGTCCGAACACCACGGCGATCGCGTTTTCTCGGCCGCCGACTGGGACACCGGCAGCGCCAACGGCATCGACCTCAGCGCCTGGTAGCCACGCCCTTCCCCATCCTGTAATGACTCGATAAACGAACGGGGCCGGACCGAGGGAATCCCTCCGTCCGGCCTCGTTCGTTTGAGCCATCATTTTATCGTTAGGCTCCGAGCGACTGCTTCAAAGCGCGCAGCTCACCCTCCAATACTTGCAACCGAGTGTGAACGTCCGCCAGCTCCTTCTTCAAACCGGCGTTTTCTCCGCGTAGCTCGGCCAGTCCTTCCTCGAGTCGTGCAAGGACATTGGGATCGAACGCCGCTTGGCGCGCGACCGCTGCCGAGGGGGGCACAGCGGCTTCCGACGGGGGTATTGGCTGCGACGCGGCCCGAGAACGCAGCTGTTCCAGTTCGCGCGGATCGTGAAAGCCGTGGGTCAGCACCGCGCCGCGCCGATCCTCTGGCGTCAGGTAGACGACAAGGTTCCGCTGCACCAAAGGTTTCAGCACATTACGCAGCGCGTCGAGGTCGTCGATCGATTCCATGCGGCTGGCGCGGGTGCGCAGCTCGCCCTCGGTCTGCGGGCCGCGCAACAGCAGCTCGGCGAGCACGGCCAACTCGATTTTGTCCACGCGCCAGGCATCGTAAAGATTGTGGCGAAAGCGGTCCACGCGGCTGCCGGTGATCTTGAACGCCAGCCCCTTCTTCTGACAGCGCGCCAGCGCCTCGATTACCTGATCGTCCGTCAGGTTGAGGACCGGGTCGCGGTTCGACTTCTGGTTGCTGCCGGTGGTCAGAGCGTTGAGCGTCATCGGATAGGTGTCGGCCGTCTTGCTGGTCTTCTGCTTCTCGACCAAAACGCCGAGAACGCGCCGCTCCAGTGCGTCCAGTGCCAGCCAGGGTCCGCCAGGCAATCCGCCCGCTGTCGGTTCCGAGGGAGACATGAATCCTCCGTTTGCGATCTGCCGGCGAGCCGCGCCGTGACGATGACGGCTCGTTGCCTCGTTATCGCTTCAACTCTTCCGCGTTCTTGTCCCGAAAGCGATAGCGTCAAGGTCGGCACTGCGATTGCTTTTTACGAGCCGCGACCGTCAGGGAGCGTTGCCCGCG